>NZ_VCBQ01000030.1:0-51379 GCF_006386455.1 Paracoccus sp. FO-3
CGACGCCGTGCCCGAAGCGGCCGAGGATGCCGCGACCGATGCCGCCGGCGCCGCCGAGGAAGCCGCCGATGCCGCGGGCGACGCGGCCGATGCCGCCGCGGATGCCTCGGCCGAGGCGCCGGTGACGCCGCCCGACGTCAACCCGCCGGCGATCTCGGAGGCCGAGCCGGGCGTGCTGTCGAGCTGGCTGACCAGCCGCCGCATCTGGACCACCAACCAGCCCTCGACCACCGAATGGACCGAGCCCGCGCTCGAGGAGCGACCGGCCGAATGGCAGGACATCGCCAAGGTGAACGACATCGTGCTGGATGATTCGGCCCAGGTCGTCGGCTATGTCGCCGATATCGGCGGCTTCCTGGGCATCGGCGCCAAGAAGGTGCTGCTGGGCGTGGATGCGATCCACCTGGTGACCATCGGCAACGACACCTTCTTCGCCACCAACTACACCAAGGCCGAACTGGAGGCCCTGCCGGATTTCGACGAGAAGACCGTGCGGAAATAAGGCTTGCGGCCGTTTTCGGACCAAAGCGGGGCGCCTTTCGGGGCGCCCTTGCATTTTTTGCACAAGATCGGCCTTGACGGCATCCGCCGCCATGCGTAAACCCCCTCGCACCCCGGACGGCGATCCGGGGGAAGTGGTCTGCGCGGTTGTAGCTCAGTTGGTTAGAGTACCGGCCTGTCACGCCGGGGGTCGCGGGTTCGAGCCCCGTCAACCGCGCCACCACCACCATATATCGCCGAAAAGATGCGCGGTTGTAGCTCAGTTGGTTAGAGTACCGGCCTGTCACGCCGGGGGTCGCGGGTTCGAGCCCCGTCAACCGCGCCACCACCACCATATATCGCCGAAAAGATGCGCGGTTGTAGCTCAGTTGGTTAGAGTACCGGCCTGTCACGCCGGGGGTCGCGGGTTCGAGCCCCGTCAACCGCGCCACCACCACCATATATCGCCGAAAAGATGCGCGGTTGTAGCTCAGTTGGTTAGAGTACCGGCCTGTCACGCCGGGGGTCGCGGGTTCGAGCCCCGTCAACCGCGCCATCTTTCCCCTTCATCCTCCATGGCTTTGCGGCCGCGCTTCCGGCGCGGTTTTTCGGGTATTTGGGGAACGAAGAAGCCGGCCGGCGGTCGCGCCCGGCAGCGGCGCAAGGGGCTTTTCAAGCCGCCTCAATTCCCTATGCTGGCCCCCAATCACGACGGAGGACGCCATGGCACGCGGAATAGATTACGGCGGAATGATGCACCGGGCCATGCAGCGGCTGATCGCGGATGTGCTGCAAACGGTGGCCACCGAGGGGCTGCCGGGCGAGCATCATTTCTTCATCACCTTCGACACCCGCGATTCGCAGGTGCAGATGGCCGACTGGCTGCGCGAGCGCTATCCCGACGAGATGACCATCGTCATCCAGCATTGGTTCGAGGATCTCTCGGTCACGCCCGAGGGCTTTCACATCACGCTGAATTTCGGCAATTCGCCCGAGCCGCTCTATATCCCCTTCGACGCGCTGCGCACCTTCGTGGACCCTTCGGTCGAGTTCGGCCTGCGTTTCGAGAACCACGAAGAGGAAGAGGACGAGCCCGAAGAGGAAGAACCGCCCGTGGCCGAGGCGCCGGGCGAGGAGGGCGCGAAGGGCGGCGCCGAGGTGGTCAGCCTGGACAAATGGCGCAAGTGAGGCGCTGTTAGCGCATGGCATACCACGGCATGCCGATTGCCAATCCGCGCCATCGGGCCTAGAACCCCCGCAACACCGTGAGGGAGCATGCCATGACCAAGACCACCCGCACCGAGACCGACAGCTTCGGCCCGCTGGAGGTGCCCGCCGACAAGTATTGGGGCGCCCAGACCCAGCGCTCGATCCAGAACTTCCCGATCGGCTGGGAACGCCAGCCGGTGCCGATCATCCGCGCGCTGGGTGCGATCAAGCAGGCCGCGGCCGAGGTGAACATGGCCAGCGGCAAGCTGGACCCGGCCATCGGCAAGGCCATGGTGCAGGCGGCCGCGGAAGTGGTGGCGGGCAAGTTCGACGACAACTTCCCGCTGGTGGTCTGGCAGACCGGCTCGGGCACGCAGTCGAACATGAACGCCAACGAGGTGATCTCGAACCGCGCCATCGAGATCCTGGGCGGCGAGATGGGCTCGAAGAAGCCGGTCCATCCGAACGACCACGTGAACATGGGCCAGTCGTCGAACGACACCTTCCCGACCGCCATGCATGTCGCCATCGCCATGCAGGCGCGCGACGTGCTGCTGCCGGGGCTGGAAAAGCTGCACAAGGCGCTGGTCGCGAAGTCCGAGGAATTCAAGGACATCATCAAGATCGGCCGCACCCATACCCAGGATGCGACGCCCCTGACCCTGGGCCAGGAATTCGGCGGCTATGCGCATCAGGTCCAGAAGGGCATCGAGCGGGTGAAGCTGGCCCTGGGCGACATCTACGAGCTGGCGCAGGGCGGCACCGCCGTCGGCACCGGGCTGAACACGAAAAAGGGCTGGGACACGGCCATCGCCGCCAAGATCGCCGAGATCACCGGCCTGCCCTTTGTCACCGCGCCGAACAAGTTCGAGGCGCTGGCCGCGCATGACGCGATGGTGTTCTTCTCGGGCGCGCTGAAGACCGTGGCCGCCTCTCTGTTCAAGATCGCCAACGACATGCGGCTGCTGGGCTCGGGCCCGCGCTCGGGCCTGGGCGAGCTGATCCTGCCCGAGAACGAGCCGGGCTCGTCGATCATGCCCGGCAAGGTCAACCCGACCCAGGCCGAGGCGCTGACCATGGTCTGCGCCCATGTCATGGGCAATGACGCCGCCATCGGCTTCGCCGGCTCGCAGGGCCATTTCGAGCTGAACGTCTACAACCCGATGATGAGCTACAACGTGCTGCAATCCATGCAGCTTCTGGGCGATGCGGCGGGTTCGTTCACCGACAACATGGTCGTGGGCACCGAGGCGAACATCCCCCGCATCGAGAAGCTGATGAAGGAATCGCTGATGCTGGTGACGGCCCTGGCGCCGACCATCGGCTATGACAATGCGACCAAGGTGGCCAAGACCGCGCACAAGAACGGCACCACGCTGCGCGAGGAGGCCATCGCGCTCGGCTTCGTCGACGGCGAGACCTTCGACCGCATCGTGCGGCCCGAGCAGATGATCGGCCCGGAAGACTGATCTTGGCCGGGTCCGGTTCAGGCAAGGTCGTGAACCTGCGGGCGGCGCGCAAATCCGCCGCCCGCGATTCCGCCCGCAGGCAGGGCGACGAGAATGCGGCGAAATTCGGCCGCAGCAAGGTCCAGAAGCTGGCCGAGCAGGACGCCGCCGCGCGCGCCGCCCGGCACCTGGACCAGCATCGCAAGGGGCCGGAGCAAGGCGATGAGTGACCTGCCGCCGCTGCCGCCGATGTCCGCGCCGGTGAAGCGCTCGATCACCATCGGCGGGCATCGCACCTCGGTCAGCCTGGAGGATGCCTTCTGGCGCGAGCTGCGCGGCATGGCCCGCGTCGGCGGCCGCACCACCGCAGCGCTGATCGCCCAGATCGACGCCGCCCGCCCGCCCGAGGTGGGGCTGGCCACCGCCCTGCGGCTTTACGTGCTGGCCGAGATCGTCAAGAATCGGGCGTAATGCTTGCGGCCTGCGCCCTGGCTGACTAAAAGCCGCAGCACATATCCAAATTTCCGGGAAATACCATGGCAGGCCATTCCAAATGGGCCAATATCCAGCATCGCAAGGGCAAGCAGGACAAGCTGCGCTCGAAGCTGTTTTCGAAACTGGCCAAAGAAATCACCGTCGCCGCCAAGATGGGCGACCCTGACCCCGACAAGAACCCGCGGCTGCGCCTTGCGGTGAAGGAAGCCAAGTCGAACTCGATGCCGAAGGACGTGATCGACCGCGCCATCAAGAAGTCGCAGGGCGGCGATGCCGAGAGCTATGACGAGATCCGCTACGAGGGCTATGGCCCCAACGGCATCGCCATCATCGTCGAGGCGATGACCGACAACCGCAACCGCACCGCGTCGAACGTGCGCAGCTATTTCACCAAATATGGCGGCGACCTGGGCCAGACCGGCTCGGTCAGCTTCATGTTCGACCGCAAGGGCGAGATCCTGTATCCGGCCGGCGCGGGCGATGCCGACACGGTGATGCTGGCCGCGATCGAGGCCGGGGCCGAGGATGTCGAAAGCGACGAGGACGGGCACTGGATCTATACCTCGGACACCGACCTGGCCGAGGTCTCGAATGCGCTGGAGGCTTCCCTGGGCGAATCCGAGCATGCCAAGCTGATCTGGAAGCCGCAGGCGCCGACCGAGATCGACCTGGAGACGGCGCAGAAGCTGATGAAGCTGATCGACGCGCTGGAAGAGGACGACGACGTGCAGAACGTCACCGGGAATTTCGACATTCCCGAGGATGTGGCGGCGCAGCTTTGAATTTCCGCCTCCGGCGGGGGTATTGGGGGAACAGAGAAATCAGGGTCGCAGTTCTGCTGCGGCCCTTTTCCTTATGGCGGCGGTCAGCGGGGCGAGGGCGGGCGCCATGGCGCGCTGCACATGCCAGTAGAGCGCCACGTCCAGGGCCAGGTCGGGGAGCAGCGGTTGCAGCCGGCCGTCGCGCAGCGCCGGGGCGGCCATGGCTTCGGGGACCATGCCCCAGCCGAGACCGAGTTCGATGGCGCGGGCAAAGGGTTCCGAGGCCGGGATCAGGTGGCCCGCCAGGTGCAGCGGCCGGCCTATGGCCCTGTGCGCCCAGCGCGATTGCAGCGCGTCCTTGGCGTTGAAGATGACGGCGGGGGCGGCGCGCAGCGCGGCCTCGGTCACGCCGTCGGGGAAGTGCCGGGCGCGGAAATCGGGGGTGGCCAGCGCCAGGTAGCGCATGGCGCCCAAGGGCAGCGCGTCGCAGCCCGGCACCGGGTCGGGGTCGGAGCTGATCGCCGCCGAGACCTGGCCCTGGCGCAGCCAGTCGCCGGCATGGTCCTGGTCGTCCAGCACCAGGTCGTAGAGCGCCGGCAGCGCCGCCATCACCGGCAGGAACCAGGTCGCCAGGCTGTCGGCATTGACCGCGAGCCGCAGCACCGCCGGTCCGGGCGGGCGCAGGCTGGCGGCGAGCGTGGTTTCCAGCAGCCGCACCTGGTCGAGATGCTGCATCAGCCGCAGTCCGGTTTCGGTGCCGCGGGCCGGCGGGCCGCGATGGACCAGCACCTGGCCCAGCCGCTCTTCCAGCCCCTTGATGCGCTGCGACACTGCCGAGGGGGTGACGCCGAGCGCTGCCGCCGCCGCCTCGAAGCTGCCGCGGCGGATGATCTCGGCCAGCACGGCCAGGGCGGCATAGTCGAGCATTAAGGCAACCTTAACCAGCGTAACGATTTTGAATTTGCCTGAAGTGACGGGCCAGGGCAAGACGGCGGGCGAAGGAGAGCCGCATGCATGCCTATTTCGCCGGTCTTGGCACCGCCCTGTCGCTGATCGTCGCCATCGGGGCGCAGAATGCCTTCGTGCTGAAGCAGGGGCTGATGCGCCGGCACGTGCTGGCCACCTGCGCCTTTTGCGCGGTCTCGGATGCGGTGCTGATCACCGCCGGGGTGCTGGGCGCGGGCGCCATCGCCGCGCAGGCGCCCTGGTTCCTGGCGGCGATGCGCTGGGGCGGGGCGGCCTTCCTGCTGGCCTATGGCGCGCGCGCCTTTCGCGCCGCCTGGCGCGGCGGCGAGGCGCTGCGGGCCGGGCAGGGCCCTGCCGCGGGGCTGGGCGCCACGCTTCTGGTGCTGGCGGGGCTGACCTGGCTCAACCCGCATGTCTGGCTGGATACGGTGGTGCTGATCGGCTCGGTCTCGGCGGGGTGGGAGAACAAGCCGGGCTTCGTCGCCGGCGCGGTCTCGGGCTCGGTGCTGTTCTTCTTTGCGCTGGGTTACGGCGCGCGCTGGCTGTCGCCGCTGTTCGCGCGGCCGGCGGCCTGGCGGGTGCTGGACGGGCTGGTCGGGCTGGTGATGTGGTCGATCGCCCTGGGCCTGCTGCTGGGCGGCTGAGCCTTGCGCCGGCCGTGCCGGCAGGGCATGGCTGTGGGGATGAGCAGGACAACCCATTCCCTTGCGCGCAACGACCTGCCGGGCATCCTGTGGATGCTGGTGGCGGGTCTGTGCTTCGTCGCGGTCAACGGCACGGTGCGCTGGCTGGGGCAGGCGCTGCCCGCGGCCGAGGGCGCCTTCATCCGCTTCGCCTTCGGGCTGCTGTTCCTGGTCCCGGCGCTGGCGCCGGCGCTGCGGCAGGGCTTCGCCCCGCGCATCTGGGCGCTTTTCGCGCTGCGCGGCGGGCTGCATGTGCTGGCGGTGATCCTGTGGTTCTATGCCATGGCCCGCATCACCGTGGCCGAGGTCACCGCCATCGGCTTTCTCAACCCGGTCGTGGTCACGCTGGGCGCGGCGCTGCTGATGGGCGAGCGGATCTCGTGGCGGCGCGGGCTGGCCATCGCCGTGGCGCTGGCGGGGGCGATGATCGTGCTGCGGCCCGGCATCCGCGCGCTGGAGCCCGGCCACCTGGCGCAGCTGGGCGCCGCGGTGATCTTTGGCGGCTCCTACCTGGTGGCGAAGCGGCTGTCGGAACTGGTGCCGGCCTCGGTCGTGGTGGCGATGATGTCGCTGACGGTCTGCATCGGCCTGGCGCCGGTTGCGGCGCTGGTCTGGGTGCCGCCGACGCTGGTGCAATGCGCGGTGCTGGCCTGCACCGCCTTTTTCGCCACCGCCGGGCATTACGCGATGACGCGGGCCTTTGCCGCCGCGCCCCTGACGGTGACGCAGCCCGTCACCCTGCTGCAGCTGATCTGGGCCAGCCTTCTGGGCGCGCTGGCCTTTGCCGAGCCGGTCGACCTGTGGGTGCTGGTCGGCGGCGCGATCATGATCGGCGCCATCAGCTATATCACCTGGCGCGAGGCGCGGCTGCGGCGCCCCACGATCACCCCGCCGGCCGAGGCGACGCGGGAAAGCTAGGCCGGGTGTTCCAGCGCGCCGCCGGCCTGGCCGCGCTGCACCACCAGGCGCGACATGATACCCTGCCGCGTCACCCGGCCGCCGCCCTGCAAGGGCAGCATCTCGGCGCCGGTCTCGGTCATGGCCTGGATGACCTGGCGCACCGGGGTCTGGCGGTCGATGGGGGTGCCGGTGGCCTCGCCCGGCTCGGCCATGTCCTCGGCCCTCAGCACCGCCAAGGGGTTCATGTGGGCGACGAAATCCTCGACATAGGCGTTCGCCGGATGGGCGATGATCTCGCGCGCGGTGCCGACCTGGACGATGCGGCCGCCCTCCATCAGCGCGATGCGGTTGCCGATGCGGAACGCCTCGTCGAGGTCGTGGCTGACGAAGACGATGGTGCGGCGGAACCGCTTCTGCAATTCCAGCAATTCGTCCTGCAGCCGGTTGCGGATCAGCGGGTCCAGCGCCGAGAAGGGCTCGTCCATCAACAGGATCGGCGCCTCGGTGGCGAAGGCGCGCGCCAGGCCCACGCGCTGCTGCATGCCGCCCGACAGGTCGCCCACCTTGCGCTCGGCCCAGTCGGCCAGGCCGACGGTGGCCAGCTGCGCATCGACGCGGCGGCGGCGTTCGGCGGCGGGGATGCCGGCCAGCTCCAGCCCCAGCCCGACGTTCTCGCGCACCGAGCGCCAGGGCAGCAGGCCGAATTGCTGGAAGACCATGGCGATGCATTCGCGGCGCAGCCGGCGCAGCTCGGCGCCCGAGGCCTTGGTCACCGAGGCCATGCGGTCGCCGTCCCAGACCCGCACCTCGCCGCGGCAGACCGGGTTGAGCCCGTTCACCGCCCGCAAGAGCGTGGACTTGCCCGAGCCGGAAAGGCCCATCAGCACCAGGATCTCGCCCTCGCGCACGGTCAGCGAGCAGTTGTGGACGCCCAGCACCTGCCCGGTCTCGGCCTTGATCGGGCCGCGGTCCAGGCCCTGGTCCATCAGCGGCAGCGCGGCCTGGGGCGCGTCGCCGAAGACGATGTTCACATTGTCGAACTCGACCGCGTTATGCGCGGCTTGCCTGGCCTCAGTCATGGCGCCCCCTTACCCGCAGCATCCGGTCCAGCATGATCGCGACCACCACGATGATGAAGCCGCTTTCGAAACCCAGCGCCGTGTTCACGCTGTTCAGCGCCCGGACCACCGGCACGCCCAGCCCCGAGGCGCCGACCAGCGCTGCGATGACGACCATGGACAGCGACAGCATGATGGTCTGGTTCAGCCCGGCCATGATTTGCGGCGTGGCGCTTGGCAGCTCGACCTTCCATAGCAGCTGGCGCGGGGTGGCGCCGAAGGCGGTGGCGGCCTCGACCAGCGCCCTGGGCGTCGAGGAGATGCCCAGATGCGTCAGCCGGATCGGCGCCGGCAGCACGAAGATCACCGTGGCGATCAGGCCGGGCACCATGCCGATGCCGAAGAAGACGATGGCCGGGATCAGGTAGACGAAGGTCGGCAGCGTCTGCATCAGGTCCAGCACCGGCCGCATCCAGGCGTAAAGCCGCGGCCGGTGCGCGGCGGCGATGCCCATGGGCACGCCGATCGCCATGCAGACGACGCAGGCGGCAAGCACCAGGGTCAGCGACTGCATCGTCTCTTTCCAATAGCCCTGGTTGAGGATGAACAGGAAGCCCAGGGCGACCAGCAGGCAGGTCTTCCAGCTGCGCTGCAAGGCCCAGGTCAGGGCCACGGCCAGCAGGGTGAAGACCAGCGGATGCGGGAATTCCAGCATCCTCAGGATGCCGCCGATCAGCCCCTCCATCAGCCGCGAGACGGCATTGAAGACCACGGCGGCATGGGCGTTGAGCCAGTCGAAGATCGCCTTGGCGGTCCGGCCCACCGGGATCTTGGTCTCGGTCAGGAATGCGGTCAGTTGGTCCATGCGTCCCTTTCTTTCTGCCGTGCGGGATCGTCGGGGCTCCAGGGGGTTGCGCCGCAGGGTCGCGGCGGCACGGCCCGGACGCGCCATCCCGGCCAGGGTAGAGAAAACCGTCCCATGAGCAAGGCGGAGCAGGCGGCGGCGCCCCCGCCTGCCCGGCCCTTATTCGGAAAGCACCTTGTCCAGCGCCGCCTGCGCATCGCCGCCGTCGGCGGCGGTGACGCCCGCGATCCAGGGCTGCGCCGCTTCCGGGTTGGCGCGGAGCCATTTCAGCGCCGCCTCGGCCGGCTGCATGCCGTCGTTCAGGATCAGGCCCATGACCTCGTTCTCCATGGGCAGGGTGAATTCCAGGTTCTGCAGGAACTTGCCGACGTTCGGGCAGGTCTCGGCATAGCCGGCGCGGGTATTGGTATCGACGCGCGCGCCGCCGAAATCGGGGCCGAAGACCTCGTCCCCGCCGGCCAGGTAGGTCATCTGGAACTGGCTGTTCATCGGATGCGGCTCCCAGCCCAGGAAGACGACCGGCTTGCCGGCGGCCTCGGCGCGCGCGACCTGCGCCAGCATCCCCTGTTCGCTGCTTTCGACGACCTCGAAGGTGCCCAGGTCGAACTTGTTCCCGGCCACCATCTCCAGCAGCAGGCGGTTGCCGTCGTTGCCCGGCTCGATGCCGTAGATCTTGCCCTCCAGCGCGTCCTTGTGCGCGGCGATCCCGGCGAAATCGGCGATGCCCAGCTCGGCCCCGGCCTTGTTCGTCGCCAGCGTGTATTTCGCCCCGGTCAGGTTGGTGCGCAGGATGTCCACGGTGCCCGCCTCGCGATAGGGGGCGATGTCGGCCTCCATCGTCGGCATCCAGTTGCCCAGGAACACGTCCACGTCGTCGGTGGACAGCGCCGTATAGGTCACGGGCACCGACAGGATCTTGGTTTCGGTCTGATACCCCAGCGCCCCCAGCACGGTCGAGGCCAGCGCGGTGGTGGCGCTGATGTCGGACCAGCCCACGTCCGAGAAGACGACCTTGCGGCACTCCATCGGCTCTTGCGCCGCAGCGATGCCGGCCGTGGCGAGCGAGGCGACCAGCCCGGCGGCAAGAGCTGCGGAAGTGCGGCGAAATGTCATCTTTATCTCCTAGGTTCGTTGACGGGTGATGTGATTAAGGCTTTCATTGATTGACGAGTCAATCAATGATCTGCCAGATACGGGTCTCTTGCACGAATTTTCCAACGGAATTGCACCATGGTGTCCTGTCATGCCCAAGCTTGGCGCTGAACCTATCCGAAAAGCGGCGCTGATCAACGCCGCGATTGCCACGGTGGGCCGGGCGGGCTCGCTGGACGTCACCGTGGCGCAGATCGCGCGCGCGGCGGGCATGTCCTCGGCGCTTGCGCATCACTATTTCGGCTCGAAGGAGCGGATCTTCCTGGCGGCGATGCGGCATATCCTGGCGCAATACGGCGACTCGACCCGCGCTGCGCTGCGCGGCGCCGAAACGCCGCAGGAGCGGCTGCGCGCCATCATCGCCGCCAGTTTCGACGGCGCCAATTTCGAACACGATACTATCGCCGCCTGGCTGAACTTCTATGCGCTGGCGCTGGTCGAGCCCGAGGCGGCGCGGCTGTTGCGGGTCTATCACCGCCGGCTCGCCTCGAATCTGCTGACGGCCTTGCGCCCGTTGGCCGGGGCGGGGGCCGAGCCCATCGCCCGCACGCTGGGGGCGCTGATCGACGGGCTTTACCTGCGCGCGGCGCTGTCCAACGAGGCCGATGCCGCCGCTGCCGAACGAACCACGCTGGACTATCTGGAAAAGGTGCTGCCATGAGCCATGACGCGCAACCGCCGGCAAGCCTTTACATCGACGGCGCCCATGTCGAGGGCGAGGGCGCGGCGCTGCCGGTGCATTACCCCTATGACGGCGCGGTGATCGCGCGGCTGCGCGAGGCGTCCCCGGCGCAGGTAGCGCAGGCGACCGCCGCCGCTGCCGCCGCGCAGCCGGCCTGGGCGGCGCTGCGCCCGGTCGAGCGCGGCCGGGTGCTGGTCCGGGCGGCGCAGATCATCCGCGAACGGGGCGAGGAACTGGCGCGGCTGGAGACGCTGGACACCGGCAAGCCGATCCAGGAGACGCGGGTGGCCGACTGGCCCTCGGGCGCCGATGCGCTGGAATATTTCGGCGGGCTGGCGCCGACCGTCACCGGGCAGATGATCCCGCTGGGCGGCGATTTCGTCTATACGATTCGCGAACCGCTGGGGGTCTGCGCCGGCATCGGCGCCTGGAACTATCCCAGCCAGATCGCCTGCTGGAAGGCGGCGCCTGCCTTGGCCATGGGCAATGCCATGGTCTTCAAGCCCAGCGAGGAAACCCCGCTGGGCGCCCTGAAGCTGGCCGAGATCCTGGCCGAGGCCGGTTTGCCGGCCGGCATCTTCAACGTGGTGCAGGGCCGCGGCGCGGTCGGTGCGGCGCTGGTGACGGATCCGCGCGTGGCCAAGGTGTCGCTGACCGGCTCGGTCGCGACCGGGCAAAGGGTCTATGCCGCGGCGGCCGAGGGCATGCGGCATGTGACGATGGAACTGGGCGGCAAGTCGCCGCTGGTCGTCTTCGACGACGCCTCGCTGGAGGATGCGGTCGGCGCGGCGATGCTGGCGAATTTCTATTCCTCGGGCCAAATCTGCTCGAACGGGACGCGGGTCTTCGTGCAGCAGGGCATCCTGCCCGCCTTCCTGGACCGGCTGGCCGAGCGGGTGGCGAACATCAAGATCGGCGATCCGCTGGACGAGGCGACCCAGCACGGCCCCATCGTCAGCCCAGGCCAGGCGGCGAAGATCCGCGCTGCCATCCAACGCGGATGCGACGAGGGCGCGCGGCTGGTCTGCGGCGGGCCGGGCGAGGGCGCCTTCGTGCCGCCGACCGTCTTTGCCGATGCCTCGGATGACATGTGGATCGTGCGCGAGGAGATCTTCGGCCCGGTCATGTCGGTGCTGGGTTTCGCGACCGAGGAGGAGGCCGTCGCCCGCGCCAATGCCTCGCCCTATGGACTGGCGGCCGGGGTGTTCACCCGCGACCTGGCGCGTGGCCACCGGGTCGCGGCGGCCTTGCAGGCCGGGACCACCTGGATCAATGCCTATAACCTGACCCCGGTCGAGGCGCCCTTTGGCGGCGTCAAGCTGTCGGGGATCGGGCGCGAGAACTCGGCCGCGGCCATCGAGCATTATTCGCAGCTGAAATCGGTCTATGTCGGCATGGGAGGCGTCGATGCGCCCTATTGATCGGCGCCGCGCCGGCGGCACGGTCGGCATGGGTATTTGGACAACGAAGAAGCCCGCCAGGGCGATGCAGGGGAGGCAGGCGTGATCCCGGATTATGTGATCGTCGGCGCCGGCTCTGCCGGCTGCGCGCTGGCTTACCGGCTGGTGATGGCCGGCAAGCGCGTGGACATCGTCGAATATGGCGGCAGCGATGTCGGGCCCTTCATCCAGATGCCGGCGGCGCTGAGCTATCCGATGAACATGCGCCGTTATGACTGGGGGTTTTCATCCGAGCCCGAGCCGCATCTGGGCGGGCGGCGGCTGGTCACGCCGCGCGGCAAGGTGGTCGGGGGGTCGAGTTCGATCAACGGCATGGTCTTCGTGCGCGGCCATGCCAGGGATTTCGACTTCTGGGCCGAGAGCGGGGCGGCGGGCTGGGCCTATGCCGACGTGCTGCCCTATTTCAAGCGCATGGAGACCTCGCATGGCGCGGTCAGCGACTATCGCGGCAGCGAGGGGCCGCTGCATGTGACGCGCGGTTCGCGCAAGAACCCGCTGTTCGACGCCTTCATCCGCGCCGGGCGCGAGGCCGGCTATCCGACGACCGAGGATTACAACGGCGCCCGCCAGGAAGGCTTCGGCGCCATGGAGGCGACGATCTGGGAGGGGCGGCGCTGGTCGGCCGCCAATGCCTATCTGCGCCCGGCGCAGGAGACCGGGCTGCTGCGGCTGCGGCGCGGGCTGGCGCGGCGGGTGGTCTTCGAGGACGGCCGCGCCGTGGGCGTCGAGGTCGGCAACACCCGCGGCATCACCGTGTTCCGCGCGCGGCAGGAGGTGATTCTTTCGGCCAGTTCGATCAATACGCCGAAGCTTCTGATGCTGTCGGGCATCGGCCCTGCCGAGCATCTGCGCGCGCATGGCATCGAGATCCTGGCGGACCGGCCGGGCGTGGGCGCGAATCTCCAGGACCACCTGGAGGTCTACATGCAATATACCGCGACCCAGCCGGTCACGCTCTACAAGCACTGGAACCTGTGGGGGAAGGGCTCGATCGGGGCGCAATGGCTGGCGACGGGGACGGGCCTCGGGGCCTCGAACCAGTTCGAGAGCTGCGGCTTCATCCGTTCGGCCGCCGGGGTGGAATACCCGGATATCCAGTATCACTTCCTGCCCTTGGCCGTGCGCTACGACGGCCGGGCGGCGGCCGAGGGGCACGGCTTCCAGGTCCATGTCGGGCCGATGCGGTCGAAGTCGCGCGGCACGGTGCGGCTGAAATCCGCCGATCCCAAGCAGGCGCCCGAGATCCGCTTCAACTACATGTCGCATCCCGACGACTGGGCCGAGTTCCGCGCCTGCGTGCGGCTGACGCGCGAGATCTTTGCCCAGCCCGCCTTCGCCGCCTACAAGGGCCACGAGATCCAGCCCGGCGAGGGCGTGGTGAGCGACGACCAGATCGACGCCTTCATCCGCGACCATGCCGAGTCGGCATTCCACCCCTGCGGCACGGCGCGGATGGGCGCGGCCGACGACCCCTTGGCGGTGGTCGACCCGGAGCTGCGGGTGATCGGGGTCGAGGGGCTGCGCGTCGCCGACAGCTCGGTCTTTCCGCGCATCACCAACGGCAACCTGAATGCGCCCTCGATCATGACCGGGGAGAAGGCCGCCGATCACATCCTGGGCGCGGGCATGCTGGCGCCGCTGAACCTGGGGCCGGAAATGGCGCCGGATTGGCAGATCGCCCAGCGTTCCGCCTAGTTCAGGAATCCTTGGGGTTTTTCAGCAGGTCGGCAAGCCCGGCGAAGGGCTTGCGCGCCTCTTCCTCGGGCGGGGGTTCGGGGGCGTCGAGCGCCGCGCCCTCGGCCCGCGGGTAAAGCGGCAGCGCCAGCGCCAGCGCCTCGGTCATGATCGTCTCGATGTCGATGAACTGGCCCAGGGGCTCCAGATCCTCGTCCGGCATCTCGACCTCGTCGCCTTCGGGCGTGCCGGCATGGGGCGAAAAGACGCGGTGCAGGGATTCGCGCAATTCGGTCTCGACCGGGGCCAGCGTCACCACGCAGGGCTGCACGACGCGGGCCGAAAGCGCCCCCGTCACCTCCCAGGCGTCGCTGGCCACGGCGCGGATGCGGCCGGAAAAATCCAGCCGGGGCAGGGCGATCAGCCCCAGCTCTGCCGCCAGCGCCCGGCGGGCGGGCGCTGTGGGGGCCAGCGCGAAATCGGTCGGCTGGCGCGGGTTCAGATGGGCCACCCGGAACCGGGTCTGCGGGGCTTTGGAATCGGTCATCGGTGGCCTTTCGCGGGCAAAACCGCCCTTGGTCTGGATATTCTTGAGCGTGGGGCATGAGTTTGCTAAGCCGGTCGCGCGGCGTCAACAGGCGCGTAAGAGGGCAGAGAAAAGATGAAGATTTCCCGGCGGCAGCTCATGGCTTTTGCACTGGCCGCACCTCTGGGCCTTTCCGCCTGCCAGGCCACCTATCGCAACCACGGCTATATCCCGCCCGAGGAGCAGCTGGCCCAGGTCGTCGTCGGCCAGACCCCGCAGGCCGAGCTGGAAGGGTTGATCGGCCGGCCTTCGGCGCAGGGGCTGCTGACCGGCTCGGCCTGGTATTACGTGGGCTCGCGCTGGCAGTTCTACGGCCCGCGCGAACCGCGCGAGATCGACCGCCAGGTGGTTGCCATCAGCTTCGCCGAAAGCGGCGTGGTCAGCAATGTCGAGCGCTTCGGGCTGGAGCGCGGGCAGGTCGTGGTGCTGTCGCGCCGCGTCACCGATACCGGCGTGACCAGCCTTGGCCTGATCCGCCAGCTTCTGGGCAATGTCGGCCGCGTCCAGGCCGGGGATTTCCTAGGCGATTGATCGGGGTGGGGCGGGGCGCCTTGCCGGGCGTCCCCTTTCAGCGGCTTGGCCGCCCTTCAGCCCGGCTCCGGCACGAAGCGCAGCGCCACGCCGTTGATGCAATAGCGCAGGCCCGTCGGCGGCGGGCCGTCGGGGAAGACATGGCCCAGATGCGCGTCGCAGCGGTGGCAGCGCACCTCGGTGCGGATCATGCCGTGGCTGGTGTCGCGATGCTCGTCGATGTCGCCCGCCGGGCTGGGGCGGGAAAAGCTGGGCCAGCCGCAATGGCTTTCGAACTTGGCGTCGCCCTCGAACAGCCGGGCCCCGCAACAGGCGCATTCGTAATGCCCCGGCCCCTTGGGAAAGCCCGGATGCGAGAACGGCCGCTCGGTCCCCGCCTGCCGCGTCACGCGATAGGTTTCGGCGTCCAGCGCTGCCCGCCATTCCGCGTCGCTCTTGATGATCCGTTCCGACATCTTGGCCCTTCAATCCTGCCATGCTGCTGTTACAAGATAGGCGCAGTATGGATGTTAACAAGTCGGAGCGGGCCGGTTTACGGGCCGGGCGGGAACGCCATGATTTCACTCAGCAAGGGCCGTTACCAGGTCGGCTTTGCCGAAGGCCCCGCAGAGATCCGCGAGGCGCAGCGGCTGCGCTGGCTTTGCTTTCTGGGCCGGCGCGGTGCGGGCGCGGGGGATGGCGAGCCGCCGCTGGATGCCGACGATTACGACGACCGATGCAGCCATGTGCTGATTCGCGACAAGGCCGGCGGCAGGCTGGTCGCGTGCTTTCGCATGCTGACGCTGACCTGCGGCGCCCAGATCGGCGACAGCTATTCCGCGCGCCATTACAACCTGTCGCGGCTGCGCGATTTCCGCGGCCCCATGGTCGAGATCGGCCGCTTCTGCATCCACCCGGAATGGCACGACCCGGACATCCTGCGCCTGGCCTGGGGCGCGCTGGCGCGGCATGTCGACGACGCGCGCATCGAGATGCTGTTCGGCTGCTCCAGCTTTGCCGGCACCGACATCCACGGCTACGAGGACGCGTTCGCCATGCTGCGCGAGCGGCATCTGGCGCCGAAGCGCTGGCTGCCGCGGGTCAAGGCGCCGCAGGTGTTTCGCTTTGCCCGCGCGCTGCGGCTGCGCAAGGCGGACCCGCGCCGGGCGATGGCGGCGATGCCGCCGCTTCTGCGCTCATACCTCGCCATGGGGGGCTGGGTCAGCGACCATGCGGTGGTGGATCGGCAGATGGATACGCTGCATGTCTTCACCGGGCTGGAGATCCGGGCCATTCCCCCGGAACGGGCGAAACTGTTGCGCGCGGCCGGGGCGTAAGGGCGGCTTTGCATCCGCCGGCGAAACCCCCTATCTGCGCAGGCATGAGCGACAGATTCCAATTCACCGTCCACGCCACCGACGGCCGCGCCCGCAGCGGCGTGATCCAGACCCCGCGGGGCGAGATCCGCACCCCCGCCTTCATGCCCGTGGGCACCGCCGCCACGGTCAAGGCGATGCTGCCCGAATCGGTCCGCGCCACCGGCGCCGACATCCTGCTGGGCAACACCTATCACCTGATGCTGCGCCCCGGCGCCGAACGCATCGCCCGGCTGGGCGGGCTGCACAAGTTCATGAACTGGCCGCGCCCGATCCTGACCGATTCGGGCGGCTTCCAAGTCATGTCGCTGGCGGGCCTGCGCAAGCTGACGGAAGAGGGCGTGACCTTCTCCAGCCATGTCGACGGCTCCAAGCACCACCTTTCGCCCGAGACCAGCATGGAGATCCAGCGCCTGCTGGGCTCGGACATCGTCATGGCCTTCGACGAATGCCCGGCGCTGCCCGCGACCGAGGAGGAGGTGGCGAAATCCATGCGCATGTCGATGCGTTGGGCCGAGCGTAGCCGCGACGCCTTCGGCGACCGGCCGGGACATGCGCTGTTCGGCATCATGCAGGGCGGCGTCACCCGCGAATTGCGCGAGGAATCGGCCGAGGCGCTGAAGGCGATCGGCTTCGACGGCTATGCCATCGGCGGTCTCGCCGTGGGCGAGGGGCAGGAGGCGATGTTCGGCGTGCTGGACTATGCGCCGGGCTTCTTGCCGCAGGACAAGCCGCGCTACCTGATGGGCGTGGGCAAGCCCGACGACATCGTCGGCGCGGTGGTTCGCGGGGTGGACATGATGGATTGCGTGCTGCCCTCGCGCTCGGGGCGCACGGGGCAGGCCTGGACCCGGCGCGGGCAGGTCAACATCAAGAACGCCCGCCATGCCGACGACCCGCGCCCGCTGGACGCCGATTGCAGCTGCCCGGCCTGCACCGGCTACAGTCGCGCCTATCTGCATCACGTCTTCCGCGCCGGCGAGATGATCTCGGGGATGCTGCTGACCTGGCACAACCTGCATTACTTCCAGGAGCTGATGGCCGGGCTGCGCGACGCCATCGCGGGCGGAACCCTGGCCGAGTTCGTTGCCCGATTCGAGGCAATGCGGGCACAGGGCGACATCGAACCGCGTTGAAACGCCGGGTCGTGCCTTGAATTTCGGCGAACCTTCGATAATCCCGAAGGGAATCGCCGGCGGAAGGACCGCCCCCTGAAGGAACCCTATGCCCGCAAAAGCAACGAACGATCAAAAGCCCGAGATCCGCACCCTGACCACCACGGCCGAACTGGCCGAGTTCTGCGCCCTGGCCAAGACCCAGCCCTATGTCACGCTCGACACCGAATTCCTGCGCGAGCGGACCTATTATTCCCGGCTTTGCCTGATCCAGGCCGCGCTGCCCCCGGCCTCGGCCGCGAAGGCGGCGGGGGGCTCGGCGGTGCTGATCGACCCGCTGGTCGAGGGGCTGTCGCTCGAGCCGCTCTACGACCTTTTCCGCCACAAGGCGACGGTCAAGGTATTCCATGCCGCGCGGCAGGATCTGGAGATCTTCTTCCACGACGCGGGCGTGATGCCCGATCCGCTGTTCGACACCCAGATCGCCGCCATGGTCTGCGGCTTTGGCGAGCAGGTCGGCTACGAAACGCTGGTCAAGAAGATCGCGCGCCAGCCGCTGGACAAGTCGTCGCGCTTTACCGACTGGTCGCACCGGCCGCTCTCGGATGCGCAGGCGGCCTATGCGCTGGCCGACGTTACGCATCTGCGGGCGATCTACGAGTTCCTCTCGACCCAGCTCGACAAGACCGGGCGCGCGCCCTGGCTGGCCGAAGAGGTCGCGGTGCTTCTGAACCCCGAAACCTACATCACCCGCCCGGAAGAGGCGTGGGAGCGGGTGCGCACCCGCTCCGGCTCGCCCCGCTTCCTGGCCGTGGTGCGCGAGTTGGCGCGTTTCCGCGAGACCTATGCGCAGGAACGCGACATTCCGCGCGCCCGCGTGTTCAAGGACGACGCGCTGATCGAGCTGGCCTCGACCAAGCCGCTGTCCGAGGCCGACCTGGCCAAGTCGCGGCTGCTTCTGCGCGACGCACGCCGTGGCGAGATCGCCAATGGCATCCTTTCGGCCGTCAAGGCCGGGGTCGAGGCCAAGGATCTGCCCAAGCCCGCCCCCGACGAGCCGGGCCGGCCGGGCAATGCCGCGCTGGCGGAGCTGCTGCGGGTGCTGCTGAAGGCCAAGGCCGATGCGGCCGGGGTGGCGCCGCGGCTGATCGCCTCGGCCTCGGATCTGGACGCCATCGCCTCGGGCATGCGCGACCTGCCGGCGCTGTCGGGCTGGCGTGCCGAGGTCTTCGGCCGCGACGCGCTGCGGCTGGCGGCCGGCGAGATCGCGCTTTCGGCGCAGGGCGGCGCGGTCAAGGTTGTGCCGGTCGCGCCCTAGTCCTCTTCCCCCTCCGCCACGTCGCGGGCGGCGGGGCTGACCAGGACGCGGATCAGATACAGCACCACCATGGCCATGGCGGTGGCCATCAGCGCCAGGCGCAGGTCGCCGGTGCCGCAGCACAGGCCGATGGCGCCGCAAAGCCACATCGAGGCGCCGGTGGTGATGCCGCGCACATTGCCCTTGTTGATGACGATGGACCCCGCGGCCAGGAAGGCCACGCCCGCCGTCACCGCCTCGATCAGCCGCAGGGGGTCGGTGCGCTGCTGCTGCTCGTTCACCGGGCTGAAATCGACCAGTTCCATCGCCACCAGCGTAAAGCAGGCCGCGGCCAGCGCGATCAGCATATGGGTGCGCAGCCCGGCGGCGCGGGATTTCACCTCGCGCTCCCAGCCGATCACCCCGCCCAGCAGAACCGCCATGGTCAGCCGCAAGGCGACCACGCCGGCGGGCAGGCTCATGGGGCGCGAGAACTCGCCCGCCAGCATGTCCAGCATATTGTCACTTTCGAGACGCTTTTTCCTCGATCCCCGAACGCCCCTCGCGGCGGTCGAGTTCATTTTCCACGTCGGAAAGCGTCACGTCGCGCGCCGCCAGCATGACCAGCAGGTGGTAAAGCGTATCGGCCGCCTCGGAAATCAGCCGCTCGCGGTCGCCCTTGACCGCCTCGATGATCGCCTCGACGGCCTCTTCGCCGAATTTCTCGGCGCATTTCTCGGGGCCCTTGGCCAGCAGCTTGGCGGTCCAGCTGCTCTCCGGGTCGGCGCCCTTGCGCGCGGCGATTGTCCCGGCCAGGCGGTGCAGGCCGGTGGGCAGGGGATCGCTCATGTCAGCCGCACCGGGATGCCGGCGGCGGCCAGATGCTCCTTGGCCTCGCGGATGGTGAAGGTGCCGAAATGGAAGATCGAGGCGGCCAAGACCGCCGAGGCATGGCCCTCCAGCACGCCCTCGGCCAGATGCTCCAGCATGCCGACCCCGCCCGAGGCGATCACCGGGATGCCGACCGCATCGGCCACGGCGCGGGTCAGCGGGATGTTGAAGCCCGACTTGGTGCCGTCGCGGTCCATGCTGGTCAGCAGGATCTCGCCCGCGCCCCTGGCGGCGACGGTGCGGGCGAATTCCACGGCGTCGATGCCGGTGGGCTTGCGGCCGCCATGGGTGAAGATCTCCCACTTGCCCGGCGCCACGGTCTTGGCGTCGATGGCGCAGACGATGCACTGGCTGCCGAAGCGGTCGGCGGCCTCGGCGATCACGTCGGGGTTCGCGACGGCGGCCGAGTTGAAGCTGACCTTGTCCGCGCCCGCCAGCAGCAGGTCGCGCACGTCCTTGTGGCTGCGCACGCCGCCGCCCACGGTCAGCGGCACGAAGCAGGCCTCGGCGGTGCGCGTCACCAGGTCGTACATGGTGCCGCGATTCTCATGCGTGGCATGGATGTCGAGAAAACAGATCTCGTCCGCGCCGGCGGCGTCATAGGCGCGCGCCGCCTCGACCGGGTCGCCGGCATCGACGAGATCGACGAAGTTCACGCCCTTGACCACGCGGCCATCGGCGACATCCAGGCAGGGGATCACACGGGTCTTCAGCATGATGCCTTGTTACCTCGCCCCGCGCGCTCAGGCCAGCGCCTTCAGCGCCGCATGAAGGTCGATGGCGCCGTCGTAGAGCGCCCGGCCCGAGATCGCCCCGGCGATGACCCCGGTCGCGCGCAGCGCCAGCAGATCCTGCATCGAGGAAACCCCGCCCGAGGCGATGACCGGAATGTTGACCGCCCGCGCCAGGGCCTCGGTCGCGGCGATGTTGGGGCCGGCCATGGCGCCGTCGCGGTCGATGTCGGTATAGATGATCGCGGCAACGCCCGCGTCCTGGAAGCGATGCGCCAGGTCGACGGCCATCACGTCGGTCTCCTCGGCCCAGCCGCGGGTTGCGACCCGGCCGTTGCGGGCGTCGATGCCGACGGCGATCTTGCCGGGGAAAGCCATCGCCGCCTCGCGCACCAGGTCGGGCTGCTCGACCGCCACCGTGCCCAGGATCACCCGCGCCAGCCCGCGTTCCAGCCAGGCCTCGATGGTGGCCATGTCGCGGATGCCGCCGCCCAGCTGGGCGGGCACGTCGATGGCGGCCAGGATCGCCTCGACCGCGGCGGCGTTGACCGGCTTGCCGGCGAAGGCGCCGTTCAGGTCGACCAGATGCAGCCATTCCGCCCCGGCATCCTGGAAGGCGCGGGCCTGCGCGGCGGGGTCCGAGCCGAAGACGGTCGCCGCCTCCATGTCGCCGCGCAGCAGGCGCACGCAATTGCCGTCCTTGAGGTCGATCGCGGGATAAAGGATCATCGCATCTCTCCTGATAGCGTGGCGCCCCTTTGCCACAGCCGGCGGCGGACCGAAAGGCCCCGGATCCGCCGGCCGCGACCTCACGTCAGGCTTGATCGGCGGCCCGGGGCGCGCCCATCCTGCGGCCCGGACCATAACCCTGGGGAGGGGGGAATCACCATGAGGACATTGGCTCTTGCCACGCTGCTCGCGCTTGCGGGCGCCACCGCGCAGGCCCAGGGCATCGGCGGCATCTTCCAGACCCAGGCCAATGACGACGGCAATGTCGGCATGGTCGAGTTCTACGACTGCGACGGCAAGTATTGCGGCCGGCTGGTCAGAAGCTTCGACAAGGCGGGCAAGCAGATCAAGTCGCCCCATGACGGCAAGAACATCGTCGCCGGCATGGCCGACGAGGGCGGCGGCAAGTTCTCGGGCGGCACGATCTGGGATCCCGGCGCCGACAAGACCTACAATTCGAAGATGCAGCTCGACGGCAAGACGCTGAACGTCTCGGGCTGCGTCGCGGTCTTCTGCAAGACGCAGCAATGGGTGCGGGTCAAATAGCCGCCCGGCTTCCGCTGCGGCTTTCTCCGTTTTCCAAATACTCCGGGGGACGCCTTCCAGGCCCCGTCGAGGGGCCTGGAAGGCGGGGGGCAGAGCCCCCGCCACCGCCCGTCACGGGCGCCAGCGCAGGAAGTTGCCGATGATGCGCAGCCCCACGGCCTGCGACTTCTCGGGGTGGAACTGGGTGCCGACGATGTTGTCCCGCCCGACCACCGCCGTCACCGGCCCGCCGTAATCGGCGGTCGCCAGCAGATGCGCGGGATCGGCGACCCGGAACTGCCAGCCATGCACGAAATAGGCATGGTCGCCCGTGGCGATCCCGTCGAGCAGCGGGTGCGGGCGCAGCACCCTGAGGTCGTTCCAGCCCATATGCGGCACCTTCAGGCCGGGCGCCCGGATCGCCTCGATCTCGCCGCCGATCCAGCCCAGTCCCGCGGTGTCGCGATATTCGTGCCCGATCTCGGCCAGCATCTGCATGCCGACGCAGATGCCCATGAAGGGCACGGCGCGGGCGATCACCGCCTCGTGCAGCGCCTCGACCATGCCCGGCACGGCGTCGAGCGCCGCCCGGCAGGCCGGAAAGGCGCCGTCGCCCGGCAGCACGATGCGATCGGCGCGCGCGACCTCGGCCGGGTCGGATGTCACCACCACCTCGGCCCCCGCCTCGCGCCCCATCAGCGCAAAGGCCTTTTCGGCCGAATGCAGGTTGCCGCTGTCGTAATCGACCAGCGCCACCCGCATCACAGCGCGCCCTTGGTCGAGGGCAGCACGCCCGCCATGCGCGGGTCGGGCTCGACCGCCTCGCGCAGGGCGCGGGCGACGGCCTTGAAGGCCGCCTCGGCGATGTGATGGGCGTTGAGCCCGTGCAGCCGGTCGACATGCAGCGTGATCCCGCCATGGGTCGCAAGCGCCTGGAAGAATTCCCGCACCAGCTCGGTGTCGAAGCCGCCGATCTTCTGCGCCGGGAAATCCACGTTCCAGACCAGATAGGGCCGCGCCGACAGATCCAGCGCCGCGCGCACCAGCGCATCGTCCATCGCCAGGTGGAAGGCGCCATAGCGGCGGATGCCCCGCTTGTCGCCCAGCGCCTGCGTCAGCGCCTGGCCGATGGCGATGCCGGTATCCTCGACCGTGTGGTGGTCGTCGATATGCAGGTCGCCCCTGGCCCGCACGGTCAGGTCGATCAGCGAATGCCGGGCCAGCTGGTCCAGCATGTGGTCGAAGAACCCGACGCCGGTCCGGTTGTCGTAGCGGCCGCTGCCGTCGAGGTCCAGTTCGACCTCGATCTGCGTCTCGGCCGTCTCGCGGGTGATCTTTGCGCGGCGCATCGCGTCTCTCTCCATCATGCAGGCTTGCCGCCTTATAGGGTCCGATCCGGCGGCTGAAAAGCCGATGCGGCGCCGCAGGCCCGGCGGGAAAACCCCGCCGCGTCCCGCCCGTCCTTGTCATATGGCCGGTGCAATGCGAAAAGTGGTGGGCGAGCCCCGAAGGACAAGCGACCCGAAAGGATCCTGGCCGATGAGAGATGATCTGAACGTCAGTGAAAAACGGCTGATCGCGGCCCTGGACCGCATCGACCAGTTCCTGGACCGTACCGCCGCGGCGCGGCATGCCCCGCAGCCCGTCCCGGCGGATGCGGAGGCCGCCTCGCAGCTGCACGAGCTTCAGGCCGAAAACCGCCGCCTTTCGCAAGAGCTTGCCGCCCTGCACGAGCGCCAGTCCGTCACGCTTTCGGACTGCGAGCAGAGGCTGGCCGAGGCGCATCGGCGCCTGGTCGAGGCCGGGGAGGAGGCCGCGCGGCTTTCGGCCGCCAACGAGGCGCTGGCCGAGGCCAACCGCGCCCTGATCGCGGCGCAGCAGGGGGACGGCGCGCAGGACGAGGCCCGCCGCGCGCTGGAGGCCGAGGTCGAATCGCTGCGCGCCGCCCGCGCGGCCGAGGTCGCGCAGATGGGCGAGATCGTCGATGCGCTGGACCGCATGATCGAGGCCCCCGCCCCCGCGGAGGGCGTTTCGGAGACGGCGCCGGCGCCGGACACGGCCGAGCATGCCGATGCGGCGCTGGACGAGGGAAGGGGCTGAACCATGGCGGAAGTGGATTTCTCGATCGGGCACAAGTCCTATACCCTGGCCTGCCAGGAGGGCGAGGAGCGGCTGCTCAAGCGCGCCGCCGGCCTGCTGGATGCCGAGGCGCGGGTGATTCTGGAACAGGCCGGCCGGATGCCCGAGCCGCGGCTTTTGCTGCTGTCGGGGCTGATGCTGGCCGACCGCACCTCGGCGCTGGAGGATCGCCTGGCCTCGCTGGAGCGCGAACTGGCGCGGCTGAAGGCCAACCCGCAGCGCGTCGAGGTGCCGGTGGTGCCCGAGAGCCTGGGCGAGGCCATGGCGGAACTGGCCGCGCGGGCCGAGGCCCTGGCGCAGAAGGCCGAGGACCAGCTGGCGGATTGAGCGCCGGCGCCGCCGATCCCGGAGTATTTGCAAAACCGTGAAGGGGCGGGCTGCGGGGTGCGCGCCCGTGCCCCCTTTTGGCCGGTGCGGTCCTGGCTGTATAGCGCGGGCCGACCATCCATTCAGGAGCATTCATGGAACGCCTTCTCGAACGCAGCCTTTTCGCCAGCCGCTGGATGATGGCGCCGATCTATGTCGGTCTGGCGCTGTCTCTGCTTATCCTGCTTTGGGTCTTTGCGCTGGAGCTTTGGCATCTGATCGGCATCCTGCCGGTGATGACGGTCAACGATGCGGTGCTGGGGGTGCTGGCGCTGATCGACCTGAGCCTGGCGGCGAACCTCCTGCTGATCGTGATCTTCTCGGGCTACGAGAATTTCGTCAGCCGCATGGACCTGAGCGAACACGAGGACCGGCCGGAGTGGCAGGGCGAGGTGGATTTCTCGGCGCTGAAGCTGAAGCTGGTGGCCTCGATCGTGGCCATCTCGGGCATCCACCTGCTGAAGGTGTTCATGGATGTCGGCAAATACGCCCCCGAGCAGATCCGCTGGATGGTGGTGATCCATCTGGTCTTCGTGATCTCGGGCGTGCTGCTGGCCGCGATGGACTGGATCGCGAGCCACGGCAAGTCGCTGAAGAAGGGCAAGGCGTCCCAGTTCTGAGCCCTCGGCCCGGCGGCGCGGCCGCATGGGTATTTGGGCAACGAAGAAGCGCGGGGCGGCGCCTGGCCGGCGGCGCCGCTTTCCGTGGCGGATTTTTGGCCGGGCGGGCGGCGCGGACCCTTGCGACTTCGCCCGCCATGGCTATAACCCCGGACGATTTATCAGCCGCAAGCCCTGGGGACCGTCATGCCGAAAAGAACCGATATCAAATCCATCCTGATCATCGGTGCCGGTCCCATCGTCATCGGGCAGGCCTGCGAATTCGACTATTCCGGCGCCCAGGCCTGCAAGGCGCTGCGCGAAGAGGGCTACCGGGTCATCCTGGTGAACTCGAACCCCGCCACGATCATGACCGATCCCGAGATGGCGGATGCGACCTATATCGAGCCGATCACCCCCGAGGTGGTGGAAAAGATCATCGCCAAGGAGCGGCCCGATGCGCTGCTGCCGACCATGGGCGGACAGACCGGGCTGAACACCGCCCTGGCGCTGGCCGACATGGGCGTGCTGAACCGCTACGGCGTCGAGCTGATCGGCGCGCAGCGCGCCGCCATCGAGATGGCCGAGGACCGCAAGCTGTTCCGCGAGGCCATGGACCGCATCGGGCTGGAGAACCCGCGCGCCACCATCGTCGCCGCGCCCAAGCATCCGAACGGCAAATACGACATCGCGGCCGGGGTCTCGATGGCCATGGAGGCGCTGGAGGAGATCGGCCTGCCCGCCATCATCCGCCCCGCCTTCACCCTGGGCGGCACCGGCGGCGGCGTCGCCTATAACCGCGACGATTACGAGCGCATCGTGCGCTCGGGGCTGGAAGCCTCTCCGGTCGCGCAGGTGCTGGTGGACGAGAGCCTGCTGGGCTGGAAGGAATACGAGATGGAGGTCGTGCGCGACCGCGCCGACAATGCCATCATCGTCTGTTCCATCGAGAACGTCGATCCGATGGGCGTGCATACCGGCGATTCGATCACCGTCGCCCCGGCGCTGACCCTGACCGACCGCGAATACCAGCGCATGCGCAACGGCTCGATCGCCGTGCTGCGCGAGATCGGGGTCGAGACCGGCGGCTCGAACGTGCAATGGGCGATCAATCCGCGCGACGGCCGCATGGTGGTGATCGAGATGAACCCGCGGGTTTCGCGCTCCTCGGCGCTGGCGTCCAAGGCCACGGGCTTCCCCATCGCCAAGATCGCCGCCAAGCTGGCCGTCGGCTATACGCTGGACGAACTGGACAACGACATCACCCGCGTCACCCCGGCCAGCTTCGAGCCCTCGATCGACTATGTCGTGACCAAGATCCCGCGCTTCGCCTTCGAGAAGTTTCCCGGTTCCAAGCCCGAGCTGACCACGGCGATGAAATCCGTGGGCGAGGTCATGGCCGTCGGCCGCACCTTCCACGAATCGCTGCAAAAGGCGCTGACCTCGATGGAGAACGGGCTGACCGGGCTTGACGACATCGAGATCCCCGGCGCGCCCGACAAGGCGGCCATCGTCAAGGCGATCAGCCAGCAGACCCCCGACCGGCTGCGCCTGATCGCCCAGGCCATGCGCCACGGGCTTTCCGACGACGAGATCCAGCACGCGACCAGCTTCGACCCCTGGTTCCTGGCCCGGCTGCGCGAGATCGTCGATGCCGAGGCAGAGCTGTGCGCCCAGGGCCTGCCCGAGGATGCCGAGGGCCTGCGGCGGCTGAAGATGATGGGCTTTACCGATGCGCGGCTGGCGAAGCTTGCCGGCAAGGCCGAGGCCGAGGTTCGCCAGGCCCGCCGCGCCCATGACCTGCACCCGGTCTTCAAGCGCATCGACACCTGCGCGGCCGAGTTCGAGGCCCAGACCCCTTATATGTATTCGACCTACGAGGCCCCGGCGATGGGCGAGGTCGAGAACGAGGCCCGGCCCAGCGACCGCAAGAAGGTGGTGATCCTGGGCGGCGGCCCGAACCGCATCGGCCAGGGCATCGAGTTCGACTATTGCTGCTGCCATGCCTGTTTCGCGCTGACCAAGGCCGGCTACGAGACGATCATGGTCAACTGCAACCCCGAGACGGTCTCGACCGATTACGACACCTCGGACCGGCTCTATTTCGAGCCGCTGACCCTGGAGCATGTGCTGGAGATCCTGGCGGTCGAGCAGGAGAACGGCACGCTGCACGGCGTCATCGTCCAGTTCGGCGGCCAGACGCCGCTGAAGCTGGCCAATGCGCTGGAGGAGGAGGGCATCCCGATCCTCGGCACCACGCCCGACGCCATCGACCTGGCCGAGGACCGCGAGCGCTTCCAGAAGCTGCTCAACGACCTGGGGCTGAAGCAGCCGATCAACGGCATCGCGCATTCCGACGCCGAGGCCATCGAGATCGCGCAGCGCATCGGCTTCCCGCTGGTCATCCGTCCGTCCTATGTGCTGGGCGGCCGCGCGATGGAGATCGTGCGCGACATGGACCAGCTCAACCGCTATATCCGCGAGGCGGTGCAGGTTTCCGGCGACAGCCCGGTGCTTCTGGACAGCTATCTCTCGGGTGCCATCGAGGTCGATGTCGATGCGCTGTCCGACGGCAAGACCGTCCATGTCGCCGGCATCATGGAGCATATCGAGGAAGCGGGCGTCCATTCCGGCGACTCGGCCTGCTCGCTGCCGCCGCATACGCTGGACGCCGCCACCATCGCCGAGCTGAAGGTCCAGACCGAGGCGATGGCCCGCGCGCTGAACGTCGTCGGGCTGATGAACGTGCAATTCGCGCTGAAGGACGGCGCGATCTATGTGCTGGAAGTGAACCCGCGCGCCTCGCGCACCGTGCCCTTCGTCGCCAAGGCCACCGACAGCGCGATTGCGTCCATCGCCGCGCGGTTGATGGCGGGCGAGCCGATGTCGAACTTCCCCGCCCGCGCGGCCTATCCCGAGGGCGTCGGCCCCGACGATCCGCTGCCCTTTGCCGATCCGCTGACGCTGGCCGATCCCAACACGCCCTGGTTCTCGGTCAAGGAGGCGGTGCTGCCCTTCGCCCGCTTCCCCGGCGTCGATACGCTGCTTGGCCCGGAAATGCGCTCGACCGGCGAGGTCATGGGCTGGGACCGCAGCTTCCCGCGCGCCTTCCTCAAGGCGCAGATGGGGGCGGGGACGCAGCTGCCCGAAGGCGGGCTGGTCTTCGTCTCGGTCCGCGACGCCGACAAGACCGCCGATCTGGCCGAGGCTGCGCGCGAGCTGACCGCCATGGGCTTCAAGCTGGTCGCGACCCGCGGCACGGCCGAGTTCCTGCGCGGCGCGGGGGTCGAGACCGAATTGGTGAACAAGGTCTATGAGGGCCGCCCGAACATCGTGGACCGGCTGAAGAACGGCGAGATCGCCATGGTGCTGAACACCACCGAGGGCGCCCAGGCCATCGCCGATTCGCGCGAGATCCGTGCGGTCGCGCTGAACGACAAGATCCCCTATTACACCACTGCCGCCGGCAGCATCGCCGCCGTCGCGGCGATCAAGTCGCGCGGCGAAGGTGAAGTCGGGGTGAGGTCGCTTCAGGCCTAGGACCGATCTGGCCGGTTGGAGGAGGTCGGGGTGATTCCGCGCCCCGGTCCCGGCCGTCAGCCGGCACGGCATGGAAGGCTGGCGACCCGCCGGGCAAATGCGACGGCTGAACGGGGGGACCGATCCGGTTCCGCAACGCCACGATCCGCAAGGGCGAACGGGCCGGCGCTTTCATCGGCGCCGCCGAGGGCGATCCGCTGAAACCGGGCAGCCGCCCCGCCTGCAATCATGCGGTGGCGACAGGTGATCGCCTGGCCGCTTCCCGGCGCGGCTTCATCTGTCGGGGTGGCGACATTCGTCCGGCAGGATGATTAAACCCGGCGACGGCTTTACGATTTGCGCAAGGCGGGGGCGACCCGCTTGGTCCATGCTGGGGCGACGGAATACGAAATCATCGCGTTCCTCGTGCAAAAGACGCCATCTGTCCCAAGGCGGCAGGGCGCGCGCGGCTGGCCGATGGCGGCATGAGTAAATTGCCCTCATCCCACGAATTGCAGGACAATCGCAGCTTTCAAGCTATCGAAAATAAGGGATGAAGTGGCAGCCCGTAGGGGGCCATTCTTCCCCCGTAAATTCAATGCCGTTGGCTTGTCCAACCCGCCCGGAAGGGGGCCTTGAGATCATTCAAGATATTCCTGCGTTGTCTAACCTAAAAGTCACGCCGGAAATAGAAACCCCCGGTGCGCTGGCCGGCGCTACCGAGGGCAAAGAGAAAGCGGCTAAGCTTCGTAGGGAAGGCTATCCGACCCGCCCGCGCGCCGCAAGCCCCGTGCCGCTGCCCGGCGCGTGGGAGCGCGCTCGGTTTGGCTGGCTTAAGGCCATCCGCACGAGCGGCCTTTCCCCCAATGCCAAGGTGTTGGCCTGCTGCATTGTCCATGACGCCGCTGACCGTCTGTCCGGTGCCTGTTTCTGGAAGCGTAGCCAGTTCGCCGAGGGATGCGGCTTTTCCGAGGACACGGTGAAGCGGGCTTTTCGAGCCTTGGAGGACGCCGGCTTTCTGGCCAGAGCCAAAGCCCGCGGGCGCGGATCGCGCCGGCGCATCCTGTTCACAGTGCCCGGCGATCTGGGCGCGCCGGTGAACCAGTTCCCGCGCCAGCAGGCCCCGATCGGGCATCAGGACGAGCCGAACCATCCCCGCGAAGCGGCCGAGATTGCCCCCTTTTCGGGGGGCGGACAGACGCCCGAACGCATCCGATCCGACCCCGGAAAGGGGTGCGCCGCTGCACCCTTTTCGGTGCATGCGAGGGAGTCGGAAAGGGGTGCAGATCGCCGCGAAAAAGGGTGCAGCGGCGCACCCCCCATATATATTATTCCAAGGAATATTCCAAACGCGCGCGAGGCGGAGCCGCAAAAGCATCCTGCATCCGTCGCAAACGGTGCTCCTCGAAAGCCGAGGCTGAACCTTGCCAGCGTGGCGCACCACGGCAGCGACCGGGAGGCGGCGTGGAATGGCTGGCTGGGGAAGAACGGTTTCCCGACGCTGGCCGCGTTGCGGGTGAAATCCAGCGATGCGCAGGGCACCGGCTGGGAAACCCCCTATCGCTACCCCCCGACCGCGCACAACGTGTTCGAAGCCCGAACCGCCCGCCTTTGGGCGGAATGGGCAGCTGCCACGATGGAGGATCGTCATGCCGCGTAACCGCGAGGAGTTCGCCGATGTGATGGGTTGGTTCGAAACTCGGCAAGCGCAGATGGAAGCTGATTTTCCTGTGCCCCCGGCCAACATCGACTGGCATGGCGAGTTCATCCGCATCAGCGGCCTGTCTGGCGCTGTGCGCGTCGTGGGCGGCACCATCGCCCTGTTCGGCTGCGAGGATGGCAGCGATGAATGCCGGCTGACCCCCGCCGAGATCGCGGGCGGATCGGGCATGAGCGTCCGAGCCACCCGGCGGGCGCTGCGCGTTCTGCTGGATAGCGGCTGGGTTGAGCAGCGGCCGAGCCGTGAGGACGGCCAGCCAGTTTACGTCCTGGCGCTGCCCAGCTTTGCCGCCACGCCTGCCGGAGCGATGCTGGGGCAGATGGACCGCCGGGCTGCGCTGACCATCGGCACGGCCTTGACCGAACTGACGCGCGCCAGTGCCGACAATCTTCCCGCTGACGCCGTGCTGACCGGCGGGCTTGTGGCTGTCGCTTCGGCCATTGCGGCGGATCACGGCCCGGATGAGGCGGCGCGGTGCCTGCGCGATCTGGCGGCGCTGATCCAGCACGGCCCGGAAGCCTGGCCCGAGTTGCCCCCGTCCGATGCGAGCGACGGGTTCGAGGCCGAGGGGGAAGCAGCATTCCGCGCGGGCTTCGACCCGGCGGCGGGTCCTTCCGGGGGCTGACCGTATACGGGTGGCAGAGGCGCGAAGCATCAGGCGTTGCAAATTTTTACGATGGCTTGAAATAACAATCTGAAAAGGAAAGGGAAAATGAGGATCGTAACCGAGCTTGACCTTGCAGGCGATGGGCCGGTGCATCGCATCGACGGGCCGGGCTTGTGCGATCTTCTAGGGATTTCTCCGGCCATGCTGACCGAGTTGAAACGCCGGGGCATCGCCAAGCATCTCGGCCGCGATGCCTGGGACCTGGCGGTGACGGTTCAGGGATATTGCGCTCACCTGCGCGGCACCGCCAGCGGCCGCGGTGACGAAGCTGCGGTGCTGAACCTGACCGGCGAGCGGGCGCGGCTGGCGCGGGAACAGGCCGACGCGCAGGCGCTCAAGAACGCCGCGCTTCGCCGCGAACTGGTTCCTGCGTCCGATGTTGCCCGCGAATGGGGCGAGGCGCTGCGGGCGATTCGGGCGCGGGTGCTGGCGATCCCGTCGCGGGTCCGTTCGGCCCTTCCGCATCTGACCCCGGCCGATGTGGCGGCGCTGGATCGGGAAACCCGCGCCGCCCTGGATGATCTGGCCGATAATGCAGGGGCCGACGATGCCGCTTGACCGGATCACGGAAATCCGCCGCGAGGCTATGCAGGCTCTGCGCCCGCCGCCCAAGCTGCAGCTTTCGGAATGGATCGAGGCCAATGTGAGGTTGCCCGAAGGCGTATCTGCCCAGCCCGGCCCGGTGCGGCTCTGGCCGTTCCAGCGCGAGATTGCCGACGCCATCGGGGATCCGTTCATTGAGCGGGTGACGCTGGTCAAGCCGGTGCGCGTCGGCTTCACCACGCTCTTGACCTCGGCCGTCGCCAGCTTCGTGGCAAACGACCCCGCGCCAATCCTCTGCCTGCTGCCGGCCGAGGCCGACTGCCGCGATTACATGGTTTCGGACGTGGAACCGATCTTCGCGGCCTCGCCCGCCGTCGCGGCGGTGCTGTCGGACGAGCGCGACGAATCGGGCCGCAACACGCTGCTGTCGCGCCGCTTTCCCGGCGGCTCGCTCAAGGTGGTGGCCGCCAAGGCCCCGCGCAACCTGCGCCGGCACAACGTCCGCCTGCTGTTCATCGACGAGGCGGACGGCATGGAGGCCACCGCCGAAGGCTCGCCCATCGTGCTGGCCGAGCGCCGCACCCTGTCCTTCCCGGATCGCAAGATCGTGCTGGGCAGCACCCCGGTTCACGAGGATACCAGCCACGTCCTGCGCGCCTGGGCGCAGTCTGATCAGCGCATCTTCGAGGTGCCATGCCCGGCCTGCGGCACGTTCGCGGAAATCACCTGGGACGCGATCACCTGGGACGAGGGCGCGCCGGAAACCGCCCGCTGGCGCTGCCCGCATTGTGCCGAGGAGATCGAGGAGCGCCACAAGCCCGCCATGGTCGAGGAAGGCTGCTGGCGGGCGCTGCGTCCCGAAGTGCAGGGCCATGCTGGTTTCCGGCTCAATGCCCTGGTCTCGCTGCATGCCAACGCCGCCTGGTCAAAGCTGGCCACCGAGTTTCTAGCCGCCAAGGACGATCCGACCACCTTGCAGACCTTCGTCAACACCATCCTCGGCCAGGGCTGGCGCGCCGATGGCGAGGAACTGGATGAGTCGGCACTGATGGCGCGGGCCGAGCCGTTCGGGCTGGACCTGATCCCGGCCGAGGTGCTGGTTCTGACGGTCGGCTGCGACGTGCAGCACGATCGGATCGAACTGACTTACTGCGGTTTCACCGACGCGGGGCAGATGCTGGTTCTGGGCCATCGGGTGATCTGGGGCGCATGGGACGCCGAGGAAACATGGGCCGAACTGGACGGGCTGCTGACCGAGCGTTTCCCGCATGAACTCGGGGGCAAGATGGCGATCGATGCCGCCGCGATCGACGGGAGCGACGGCACGACCATGCATCGTGTAACCGATTTCTGCCGCGCCCGCACCCGGCGCAAGGTGGTCGCGATCAAGGGCGCGCCCGGAAACCGGCCGGTGATCGAAAAGGCCGGGTCAAAGACAAAGACCGGCGCGCGGCTGTGGATAGTCGGCGTGGATACGGTCAAAACCCAGCTTTTCGGCCGCATCGGCAATCCTGCCGCTGTCCGGTTCTCTGCCGGCCTGCCGGCGGTCTGGTATGAGCAGGCGACCAGCGAGCGGGCCGTGATCCGCTACAGTCGGGGCCAGCCGACCCGGCAATTCGTCCGCATCCCCGGCAAGCGCGCCGAGGCGCTGGATTGTCTGGTCTATGGCGTGGCCGCGCGCCAACTTGTCCAGATCAACCCCGACGATCGGCGCGCGGCGTTGTCGCAGGTCGAGGCCGCGCCGCCCGGCCGGCGCGGCCCCATCACGCAAAGCAGATGGATGCAGCGCACATAGGAATCGGGTTGGGCGGACCCGTCAGGGATAGGCATTCATCCCATCTGCCCCGGATCAGTCGGACAGTGCCGGCCTCATGGAGGCGAAACCCCGACAGCCTGCGGCCTGGCTCCTTGGTGCGGCAGGCAACCAGTCTTCGAGGAAACAAGGAGGAAACATGCCATTGCCACCACGCTTTGCATGGACCGTCGATGAAGCTGCCGCGCGCCTGGACCGGGCACCGGCCGATGTAATCGGCTACGCCATTCAGGGCAAACTTGAACTGGTGGCATCCTTGCCGCCCTGGGAAACCGCCGGCAGGGAAGGGTATGGGCTTACGGCCATCCCGCCCGAGGCTGTTCTGACCATGTTCCGCCGCGATGGCACCGGGCCACGTCAGGCCATGGTTTTTCACGTCAGAGCCCCTGATTCCGGCGATGATTGGAAGCGTATTTCCAGCCCGGCAGGCGGGTTCTGTATCGAGCGGGCAGACATTCTTGTTCTCGCCGCGCATCTTGATCGGTTCGAGGAAGAACATGACCTGACGCGCCGCCCCTCTACACGAGGCGGATCGACCGCGACATGGGATTGGGAAGCCTTCTGGCTGGCGGTGGTGCGGCGAATCCACAACTACGGCCTTCCCGCCACCCAGAGAGAACTCACGCTCGAGATGCAGGATTGGTTCGCGCGGCGATCTTCGGACGGCCGCGCACCGGACGAGAGCACCATCGGGAAGAAGATCCGGGAGGTCTGGAAGGTGCTGCGCGACGATGAATGATCCCTGCGGGTCATGTTTCGATGATTATCACGAGAATGTGATAATGGGTGCCAAAGTGTATTAACTGGGTGTCAAAGTGTATTGACGGGTGTCAAAGGGGATGCAGCCGGTATCAATCGGGCTACATTGATGTGATTTGGTGCATCTTGCACCAAATTGAAATCATTAGTAAAAATATCACGCGACATGATACCTTCCGGGAAAATCTACAGGAAGGTTCCTACCCATGAAGTTGGAAGATTTCGCCATCACGATCACCGATTTTGCCCAGCTTGTGGGGCGGGGAACGGGGTCAATCACCAAGGACGAGAACCAGTTCGGCGCGCACCGTAGGGCATCCACCTTGAACGGTGAGATCAGGGAATATCGCTTGCAGGACGGGCTTCGCGAGTTGGTCGTATCCGGGATGATCAAGGCCGGCATCGAACCCGGCAAGGCTTGGCCGGCGGTGATGAAGCGAGACGTTCTGGCCGAGTTCATGGCCGGCCGGCTGGTCGAGTTCGGGCTTTTCGCCCTGACCCCGCTTGAAAAGTTCGACGCCTTGACCCCCGCTATCCGCATCCCCATCGGGGATGCCGCGCAAAACCTTGTCAACGCCTTCGCTGCCCATCTGGTGCGCGCCCATGGCGGCCCGGCAGCTCATGCGGCGTTGGCCGATTTCGACGCGCGCTGCCAGGCGGTGCGGGTCGCCTGACTGTGGCCTGGCCTTTCAACCATCTCGGCCGGTTCTTCCGCGCCACCCAGCCCGACCAGAAACGCTCCGGCATCGAGGCGGGCGCGGGCGGACGGCGCTGGCAGGGCGCGCCGATGCTGGCGGCGCCGCAGCAATCCGCCCTGGCGGCGCGCGGCCCGGCTAAGGCACGGGCGGCGGCGCAGGCCATGAATACCGCCTATGGCGCCCGTATTGTCGAGGCATGGACCGCCGCCCTTGTCGGCAAGGGCTGGCAGACCCGCAGCGGCCACCCCGACCCCGAGGTGCGGCGGCAGTTGAACGAGGCGTTCGAGACCCTGACCGGCCCGCTTTTGCCGCTGATTGCCCGCAGTCTTGTGCGCGACGGCGAGGCGTTCGTGCACACGGTGCCGACCGAGGACGGCAACCTGCGGCTGCGTGTCCTGCCCGCCGACCAGAACGACCCCAGCCTGCACCGCGATCTGGGCAACGGCGCGCGCATCATCGCCGGCATCGAGTTCGACGCGCAGGACGAGGTTCGCGCCTATCACGTCCTGCGCGAAGCGCCCCGCTCGCCCTTCGCGGTCTATAGTGACGCGATCCGGGTGCCGGCGTCGGACATGCTGCATGTGTTCGACCAGCTTTTCCCCGGCCAGGTGCGGGGCTTGTCCTGGCTGGTGCCCGTGCTGCTGAAACTGCGCGACCGGGACGAGGCCAGCGATGCCATGCTGATGAGCCTCAAGGTTCAATCGCTGATGACCGGGTTCGTATCCGATGCCGAAGGCGGCGCGGCCGGGTTCGAGGCGGACGCCGGGTCGGTCGATGTCAGCCTTGAGCCAGGCGCGATGCGTGTCTTGCCCCCCGGCGCCGAGGTGAAGTTTTCGACCCCCGGTCAAGGGCTGGCGCAGGCGGTGGATTTTCTGCGCGCGCAGGATCGCGAGATTGCGGCCGGCGTCGGCTTGACGTTCGAGGCACTGACCGGCGATCTGGGCGAGGCCAACTATTCCAGCGCCCGCGTCGGCCTGCTGGATTTCCGCCGCCGCGCCGAGATGCTGCAGCGCCTGCTGATCGAGGGCAGGTTACTTGCGCCCCTGTGGCGGCGCTGGATCGAGGTGCGGGCGCTGGCCGGGGTGATCCCTGCCGACCAGATGGAGGATTACCTGCCGGTGCGGTTCGTGCCGCCTGGCTGGCAATGGGTGGACCCGCGCAACGAGGTCGAGGCCGAAACGGCGGCGATCAATGCCGGCCTGAAATCCCGCGCGGAAGTCGTGGCGGCGCGCGGCCGCGACATTGACGAACTGGACGAGGAAATCGCCCGCGATGCCGCGCGCGCGCCCGTTGCCCAAGCCAAGGAAGCCCAGCCATGAGCATTCATCTGCGCGCGGCCAGCCCGCGCCCGTCCACCTTCGACCCCGAGGCCCGCACCATCGAGGCCATCATTTCGACCGGCGCCGATGTTGAACGGGCCGGCCATGTCGAGCGGCTGGACCTGTCCGGCGCAGACCTGTCCCGCCTGACCGGCGCGCCGGTTCTGGATGCGCACCGCAGCGGATCGACCCGCGACCAACTGGGGGTGGTGGAAGCCGCCGAACTGCGCCCGGAAGGACTGTGGGTGCGCATGAAGTTCCGCAGCAACGATCCCGCGCAGGCGGTGCTTGCCGATATTGCCGAAGGCACCCTGCGCGGACTGTCGATCGGCTATTCCGTCCGTCGCTGGTCCGAGGGCCGCGAAAGCGGCCGGCGCGTCCGCACGGCCCTGCAATGGTTGCCTGTAGAGGTGTCCATTGTGCCCGTCCCCGCCGATCCCGGCGCCCATTTCCGAAACGGAGAAAACCCCATGCCCGAGACGGCACAAACCACCACGACCACCACCGAGGCGGGCGCGACCCTGAACCGAGCGGCGATCAATGCGGAGATCCGCACCATCGCGGAAACCGCCGGCCTGACCCGTGCCTGGGCGGATACCCAGATTGACGCCGAGGCCAGCGCCGAGGATGCCCGCGCCGCCGCCTTTACCGAAATGCGCCAGCGCGCCGAGGCCACCACCACCCGCACCACGCGCGCCGAGGTCGGTTTCTCGCATGACGACCCGACCGTGATCGCCACCCGCGCCGGCGAGGCGCTGTATGCCCGCAACCATCCCGAGCATCAGCTTTCCGAGGCTGCGCGGCCATTCGCGAACATGACCACGCTGGACTTGGCCCGCGACTGTCTGCGGCGTAGTCGCATCGGCACCATGGGCGCGGCGGCGGATACGATCATCACCCGCGCCCTGCACAGCACCGCCGATTTCCCGCTGCTGCTGGGCGATGCCGTGGGGCGCGAGATGCGCCGCCCCTATGATGCCGCCCCTTCGGGCGTTCACCAGCTGGCGCGGCAAAGCACGGTGCGCGATTTCCGCCCGAAGCGGTCTATCCAGCTTGGCGACGGTCCGGCGCTGGAAAAGGTGGCCGAAGGCGGCGAGTTCAAGCGCGGCACCATGGACGAATCGGCGGAACTGTATGCGGCCGAGACCTTCGGCAAGATTTTCGCCATTTCGCGCCAGGCGCTGGTCAACGACGATGTGGGCGCCTTCGCCACGATCCCGGCTCGGCTCGGCAACGCCGCCCGCGCTTTCGAGGCCGCGCAGCTGGTGGCGAAGATCGAGGCCAATCCCCTCATGTCGGATGGCGTGGCGGTCTTCGATGCGACCGACCATGGCAATCGGAAAGACCCCACCGCCCCGGCTGCGATCCAGGAAGACATTTCCGCCGCGCGCCTGGCGATGCGCCATCAGACTGGCCTTTCGGGCGATGTGATCGGCATATCCCCGCGCTTCGTGCTGGTGCCGGCCGAACTGGAAACGACGATGGAGAAGGCCCTGACGGCGATTCAGGCCCCCACCACCGACGACGCGAACCCCTTCAGCAAGCTGACCCTGGTTGTCGAGCCGCGCCTGACCTCGGCCACGCGCTGGTATGTCGTGGCCGATCCCGCCCTGGTCGATGGTCTGGAATATGCCTATCTGGCCGGTGCCCCCGGCCCGCAGGTGGAAACCAAGGTCGGATTTGAAGTCGATGGCGTCCAGATGAAGGTGCGCCTTGATTTCGGCTGCGGCTGGCTGGACTACCGCAGCTGGTTCCGGGTCGGCTGATGGCTGTCCCGACCGAGGAGCTGACCACCCTGCGCGATGCCCTGATCCGGGCGCGCGCAAGCGGGGTGCGCGTGACCCTCTATGAAGGGAAGCGCATCGAATATGCGACCGATGCCGAAATGGCTGCGGCCATTGCCGATCTGGATCGGCGGATCGCACAGGCGACCGGCCCGAGGCGGGGCGGCGCCGTCACCTTCACCACCAGCAAGGGGTTTTGACCCATGAAAAACTTCATCGAAAGCGGCGACACGCTGACCATTCCGGCCCCTGCGGCCGTTTCCTCGGGCGGCGTGGTGGTCACGGGGCAGCTGATCGGCGTGGCCGTCAGCGATGCCGCCAGCGCCGCGGACGTGGCCGTGCAGACGCGTGGCGTGTTCAACCTGCCCAAAGAGGCCGCGCTGGCGATCACTCTGGGCGCCGCCGTCTATTGGGACGCCACGGCGGGCGTCGTGACCACCACCGCCACCGATAACACGCCGATCGGCTATGCCACCGCCGCCGCGCTGGCCTCGGCCGCCACGGTGCGCGTCAGGATCGGGTAATCACAATGGGCAACCGACCGGCCACCGTTACCGCCGCAGAAATCACGCGCAGCGTGAAAGGTGCGATGGCCGCCGGTTTCGCAGTTGGTCGAATAGAAGTTGACCATATGGCCGGTAAGGTCATCATCTTTCCAATGGGGGTATCTTCGCATGGCGAGGTTGGCCCCGATCCTGACGAACTGCTTAAACAGCGATGAAAAAGCCGCGCAATCCTTTCCCCGGCGTGACCCGTGTGGTTGATCGACACGGCAAAGTGCGCTGGCGCTTTCGGAGGAAGGGGCGGGCGGACGTATATCTTCCCGGTCCCTATGGGTCTGCGGAGTTTCGCGCGGCCTATGAGGCCGCATTGGCAGGAGCTGCCATTCCGGTGACGCGAACCAATGCCAGTTATGGCACTATCGCTTGGCTGATCGAGAGTTACTTGCGCAGCCCGAAGCACCTGAACCTGTCGGAAATTCGTCGCAAGACAATCCGCCGGGAATTGGACTGGCTGCGGGGTGAGATCGGGCAGTATCAGGCGGGGCGGATTGAGACCCGGCATGTTGAGGCGATTATGGCTCGCAAGACCGGCCCGACTGCGGCTAACACCGTGAAGAAAAACCTGTCGATGCTGTTTAACTTCGCAATCAAATATTCGCTGGCCGATCTAAAGCACAACCCGGCCAAGTATGCCGACCGGCGCAAGGAAAATCCGGATGGATACCATACTTGGACTGAGGCGGAGATTGCACAGTTTTTGGCGTTCCACGGTCCCGGCACAAAGGCGCGCCGGGCAGCGTGGCTGATAATGAACACCGGAGCAGCGCGACAAGATGTTGTTGGTTTGGGCAAACAGAATATTGAGGGAGGCCGGATCAGATACCGGCGGCATAAGACAAGTATCGGCGGAGACTATCCGCTGATGCCCGAGCTTCTGGAAGAATTGCGGAGCGTGTCCGATCAGCTTCTTTTTCTCACGCACAGCAACGGACGGCCATACAAACCGGAGAGCTTCGGCAACTGGTTCAAGGATCAGTGCAAGGCCGCAGGCTTGCCCCATTGCTCTGCACATGGGTTGCGCAAAGGGCAGGCAACCCGGATTGCCGATAACGGGGGAGGCGAGCTTGAGGTCATGAGTTTTCTGGCTCATGCGACCCCCAAGGAGGGCGCGATATACACCAAGAAGGTGAGCCGCGCCCGCTTGACGGATCGTGGCTTAGCACGTCTTTCTAGGGTAAAAGAGGAACAGAAGTTGTCTAACCTTCGCGATGGGTTGGACAATAAAGCCAATCAACCAATTGAAAGGAAAAGGAAAAAATGAGTTTGTGGCAGCCCGTAGGGGAGTCGAACCCCTCTTTTCAGGTTGAAAACCTGACGTCCTAACCGATAGACGAACGGGCCACTTTTTCGTATCCGCCGGGTCTTGCCCTGCGGCGTGGGGCGGTATTTAGGTTCTCTGCCGCGGGGCTGCAAGCGGAAAAATCACCTTGCGCCAAAGTTTTTTCCCGGCCGGCGGCGGGGGCTCAGCCCACCGGCGCGGCGTCGTCCAGGCGCAGCCGCACCCGCTCGCGCCCGCCCCATTGCGTGAGCTCCAGCTTGCCCGCCAGGTGGAAGCGGCGCCCCTTTGCGCCCAGCAGCGCGGGGCCCAGCGGGCCGTTCATCGCGCCCCAGGCCACCGCCTCCAGGGCCGGGCTGCCGGGGCTGCGGAAGCGCAGGCGCAGGTGGCTGTCGCCCATCGCCCCGGCGCTGTCGATCAGCTGCTCGGCAAAGGCGAAGCGCGGCGCCGGCGCGGCCTGGCCGAAGGGGCCGGCGCGCTCCAGCATCTGCATCAGTTCGACCGTGGCGCCCGAGGGGTCCAGAAGCCCCGAGATGCGCAGTTCGCCCGCGCCGGGACGCTCGGCCATCTCGCGCGAAAGCAGCTGCGACAGGCGCTCCATGGCCGCGGGGATCATGGCCTCCTCGATGGTCAGGCCGGCCGCCATCGCATGCCCGCCGCCCTTCAAGAGCAGCCCCTCGGCCGAAAGGCGCTGGATGGCGCGGCCCAGGTCCACGCCGGGCACCGAGCGGGCCGAGCCCTTGCCGATGCCGCGCTCGACCCCGATCACCACCGCGGGCAGGCCGGTCGCCTCTTTCACCCGCGCGGCGACGATGCCGACGACGCCGGGATGCCAGCCGTCGCCCGCCGCCCAGGCGACCAGGCTGTCGCCGGCCTGGGCGCGCGCCTCGACCTGGGCCAGGGCCTCGTCGCGCACGGCGGCCTCGATGGCGCGGCGGTCGCGATTCAGCGCGTCCAGCTCGGCCGCCAGCCGCTCGGCCTGGCGGCCGTCGGTGCAGGACAGGCACAGCGCTCCCAGGTCGGCACGGCCGACGCGGCCGCCGGCATTGATCCGCGGTCCCAGCAGGAAGCCCAGGTGAAAGGCGTTCGGCGCCGAATCGAGCCGCGCCACGTCGGACAGCGCTACCAGGCCGGGGCGCTCGCGTCGGGCCATGACCAGCAGCCCCTGCCGCACGAAGGCGCGGTTCACCCCCACCAGCGGCGCCACGTCGGCTACCGTCGCCAGCGCCACCAGGTCCAGCAGCGGGATCAGGTCGGGCTGCGGATGACCGCCCCGGCGCAGCAGGCTGTTGCAGCGCACCAGGGTCAGGAACACCACGCCGGCGGCGCAGAGATGGCCAAGGCTGCCGTCCTCGTCGGCGCGATTCGGGTTCACCACGGCCGCGACCTGCGGCAGGGTCTCGCCGCCCTGGTGGTGGTCCAGCACGATCACGTCGCAGGTCGAGGCCGCCAAAGCCTCGTGGCTGAGCGTGCCGCAATCGACGCAGACGATCAGGTCGTGATCCTGCGACAGCGCCGCGATGGCGGGGGCGTTGGGCCCATAGCCCTCGTCGATTCGGTCGGGGATGTAGAGCGTGGCATCGTGCCCCTGCCGGCGCAGCCAGTCCAGCAGCAGCGCGGCCGAGGCGCCGCCGTCCACGTCGTAATCGGCGAAGATGGCGATGCGCTGGCCGGCGAGAAGGGCGGCGACCAGCCGCTCGGCGGCCTTGTCCATGTCGCGCAGGCTCAGGGGGTCGGGCAGCAGGTCGCGCAGCTTGGGATCGAGGTAAAGCGGCGCCTCATGCGGGGGCACGCCGCGCGCGGCCAGAACCCGGCTGACGGGCAGGGGCAGGCGGCTGTCCTGGGCCAGCGCCTCGGCGGCGCGTTCCAGCATGGCGTCGGGACCGCGCCAGAGGCGGCCGGTCAGCGAGGAGGTAACGGAAAGAAAGGCGGTCATGCGGGCTTCATCCCCCATGACCGCCTGCTGTTCAAGCCCGTCCGGCAGGGCTTACCTGATCGGGTTGCGATAGATCATGCGCCGGACCGAGCCGGTCTTGGAGCGCATCAGGATGGTTTCGGTCTGCAGGTAATGCGGCTCGCGCTTGACGCCGGCCACGATCGAGCCGTTCGTCACCCCGGTCGCGGCAAAGATCACGTCGGCCGTCACCATCTCGTCGCGCGAATAGATGCGGTCCAGGTCGGTGATGCCGGCCTTGGCGGCGCGGCCGCGCTCGTCGTCGTTGCGAAACAGCAGCTTGCCCCACATCTGCCCGCCCATGCATTTCAGCGCCGAGGCGGCCAGCACCCCCTCGGGCGCGCCGCCCGAACCCATGTACATGTCGATGCCGGTCAGCTCGGCCTCGGCGCAATGGATCACGCCGGCCACGTCGCCATCGGTGATCAGCCGGATCGCCGCGCCGGTCGAGCGGACCTCGGCCACCAGATCCTCGTGCCGCGGCCGCTCCAGGATGCAGACGGTGATGTCGCTGTCCTTGACGCCGCCGGCCTTGGCCAGGGCGCGCACCCGCTCGGACGGGGTCATGTCCAGGCTGACCACGTCCTTGGGATAGCCGGGGCCGATGGCCAGCTTTTCCATGTAGACATCGGGCGCGTGCAGCAGCGTGCCGCGCGGCGCCATGGCGATCACGGTCAGCGCGTTCGGCATGTCCTTGGCGGTCAGCGTCGTGCCCTCCAGCGGGTCCAGCGCGATGTCGACCGCGGGGCCCTGGCCGGTGCCGACCTCCTCGCCGATGAACAGCATCGGCGCCTCGTCCCGCTCGCCCTCGCCGATGACGACGACGCCCTTGATGTCGAGCATGTTCAGCTGGTCGCGCATCGCGTTGACGGCGGCCTGGTCGGCGGCCTTCTCGTCGCCGCGGCCGATCAGCCGCGCCGAGGCATGGGCGGCCGCCTCGCTCACGCGGGCAAGGCCGAGCGACAACATGCGATCGTTGAAATCCTTGGGCGAGGTCATGCGGAAATTCCTTGTGCTTTCTGGCTTTCCGGGCTTCTACGCCCGGTGCCCCGGCCCGGCAAGCCTGCGCGCGCTAACGGGTCAGTTTTCCGCCAGTTCCAGCGCCAGCGCATGGATGCGCGGCACGATGTCGCCCAAGCTGGCATGCACCAGCCGGTGGCGCGCCACATGACCCAGCCCGGCAAAGCGGGCGCTGGCCATGCGGATGCGGAAATGCGTCTCGCCGCCCTCGCGCCAGCCGCCATGGCCGCGATGGCTCTCGCTTTCGTCGATGATTTCCAGCCGCGACGGCTGAAGCTCGGCCAGTCTTTTCCGCATCTCGTCGGCAATCATGCGCTTGCCCCCTTTCATGTCCCGCGAAATAGCCTAAACTGCCTGTCCCGTTCAGGACAAGGCAGGCAGATGAGCAACAGCGACCCGTTCGGATTCGACATTTCCGCGGCCTCGGACAAGAAACGCCGGGCCAAAGGCCGGCGCGGCATGTCCGGCGCCTTCGAAACCTCGACGCGGCGATGCGACAAGGAGGGCTGCGACCAGCCTGGCCAGTACCGCGCGCCGAAATCGCCCCGCGCGCTGGACGAATACTATTGGTTCTGCAAGGAACATGTGCGCGAATACAACCTGAACTGGAACTATTTCCAGGGCCAGTCCGAGGCCGAGTTCCAGGAGTTCCTGGACAATGCCACGGTCTGGGAGCGCCCGACCAAGCCCTTCGGCCGCGCCGCGCAGGAACAGAAATGGGCGCGCCACGGCATCGACGACCCGCTGGAGATCCTGGGCGCGAACGGCACCAACCCCGAGATGCGCACCCGCACCGCGCGCAAGCTCCCGCCGACCGAGCGCCGGGCGCTGGAGATCCTCGAGGCCAAGGAGACCTGGACCCGCGCCGAGATCCGCAAGCAATACAAGTCCCTGGTCAAGGATCTGCATCCCGACATGAACGGCGGCGACCGCTCGGACGAGGACCGCCTCCAGGAGGTGGTCTGGGCCTGGGACCAGATCAAGGACAGCCGCAGCTTCAAGGATTGAAGGATGGGGGCTTTGCGCCCCCACGCCCGCCGGGCAAGCCCGACGGGCTTCCCCCGCAGGATATTTTTCCACGAAAGAAAGGGAAGTAGGCGCCCTGGCTTCTTTCGTGTCCAAATATCCTGGGGGAGCGCGGAACGCGCGGGGGCAAAGCCCCCTGCGGCCTTACAGCTCGCGCTTGATCGCCTCGACGAGGTCGGTCCGTTCCCAGGAGAAGCCGCCATCGGCATCGGGCGCGCGGCCGAAATGGCCATAGGCGGCGGTGCGGCGATAGATCGGACGGCAAAGCGCCAGATGCTCGCGGATGCCGCGCGGCGTCAGGTCCATGGCGCGCGAGACGGCGCGCTCGATCTCGGTCTCGGGGATCTCGCTGGTGCCGAAGGTGTCGGCATAGATCGATAGCGGCTTGGCCACGCCGATGGCATAGGACAGCTGGATCACGCAGCGTTTTGCCAGGCCCGCGGCGACCACGTTCTTGGCCAGGTAGCGCGCGGCATAGGCGGCCGAGCGGTCCACCTTGGTCGGATCCTTGCCCGAGAAGGCGCCGCCGCCATGGGGCGCTGCGCCGCCATAGGTGTCGACGATGATCTTGCGCCCGGTCAGGCCGGCGTCGCCGTCCGGCCCGCCGATGACGAAGGTGCCCGTCGGGTTCACCCACCATTCCGTATTCTCGGTCAGCCATTCCGCGGGCAGCACCTCGCGGATATAGGGCTCGACGATGGCGCGGATGTCGTCCGAGCCCTGGCTTTCGTCCTTGTGCTGGTGCGACAGCACCAGGCTGGTGATCTCGACCGGCTTGCCGTTTTCGTAGCGCAGGCTCAGCTGGGACTTCGCATCCGGGCCCAGCGTCGGCTCGGCGCCGGATTTGCGCGCTTCGGCCAGGCGGCGCAGGATCGCATGCGCATATTGGATCGGCGCGGGCATCAGTTCCGGCGTCTCGTCCACGGCATAGCCGAACATGATTCCCTGGTCGCCGGCGCCGTCGCGGTCCACGCCCTGGCTGATATGGGCGGATTGCTCGTGCAGGTAGTTGTGGACGTGGCAGGTGTTCCAGTGGAACTTTTCCTGCTCATAGCCGATGTCGCGGATCGTCTCGCGGGCGATCTCGCTGATGCGGCCCATGTATTCGCCCAGCTTCTTCTGGTCGGTCAGGCCGATCTCGCCCCCGATCACCACGGTGCCGGTCGTCGCGAAGGTTTCGCAGGCGACGCGGGCGGCCGGATCCTCGGCCAGCAGCGCGTCCAGCACGGCGTCCGAGATCTGGTCGCACAATTTGTCGGGGTGGCCCTCGGAGACGGATTCCGAGGTGAACACATAGTTCTGTCTGGCCATGAAGATGCTCCGTTGAAATGACGCCGCCACGCCAGGAAGCCGTTGTGACGGTCAGGCGAAGCGTTAGTGGACGCGCCCGCCGCCGTCAACTGCGCAACTTGCGCCGCGGCCCCAGGGCGGCCAGCAGGAAGGCCGCCAGCGCCATCGCCACGGCCGGCCAGTCGCCGAGCCGCGACCAGGGCGTGGGCGGCAGCGCCGCGGGCAGGGCGGCGTCGATGCGGCCGGCGCGGTTCAGGCCCAGCGTGGCGCGCAAGGCCCCGCGCGCGTCGATCACCGCCGAGACGCCGGTATTCGCCGCCCGCATCAGCGGCAGGCCCGATTCGATGGCGCGCAGCCGGGCCTGGGCCAGGTGCTGCCACGGGCCGGAAAGCTGGCCGAACCAGGCGTCGTTGGTGACTTGCAGAAGCCAGCCCGGCCGGTTTTCCCCCGCGATCAGGTGGTGCGAGAACACGGCCTCGTAGCAGATCAGCGGCTGCATCGGCGGCAGGCCGGGCAGGCGCATGACCTGCGGGCCGGGGCCGGCGGAATAGCCGAAACCGTGCTGGGCGGCAAAGGCGCGGATGCCGAACTGCGCCATCATGTCGCCCCAGGGCGTGTATTCGCCAAAGGGAACCAGGTGGAACTTGTCGTAGACGGGACCGATTCCTTCGGCCGAGAACTCGGTCAGGCTGTTGAAGTAGCGGCTGCCCTCGACCCGCTGGATGCCCAGCACGACCGGGGCGCCGACATAGGCGGCGATGTCCTGCGGCGCGGTGCCGGATTGTTCGAGCAGGAAGTTCACCGCCGTCTCGGGCCAGATCACCGCGTCCGGCGGCGGCAGGTCGGGATCGCGGATGGCCGACAGGTCGAGCAGGCGGCGAAAGAACACCTCGGACCACCAGGGATCCCATTTCAGCGCCTGGGTGGCGTCCGGCTGGATCAGGCGCAGGCGCAGGCCGGTATCGGGCGGCAGGGGCTGGGCCAGGCGCGCCAGCCCCGCGCTCCAGGCGGTGGCGACGACCAGAGCGGCCAGCACCGTGCCGGGCAGGGCCGGGAACCGGCCGGGGCGGCGAAAGCACAGGGGCAGGGCGGCGGCCAGCATGGTCAGGCCGGACAGCCCGATCGCGCCCAGGGTGGCCGCGACCTGCCCGGCGGGGGTGTCGATCCAGACATGGCCGGCCAGCGCCCAGGGCAGGCCGGTGAAGATCCAGCCCCGCATCCAGTCCGACAGCACCATCAGCGCGGCGAAGCCCAGCCCCTGGCGGGGAAAGCCCGGCGCGAGGCGCACGGCGAGCCAGGCGGGCACGGTCCAGAACAGCGCCCCGCCCGCCGCGGTCAGCACCAGCGCGAAGGGGGCCATCCAGCCATAGGTTTCGGGCTCGACCAGGAAGGGCTCGACGATCCAGGCCATCGCCAGCGCGAAATGGCCCAGCCCGGCGGCAAAGGCGTGCCAGGCGGCAGCGCGGGGCGTTTCCGCCCGCGCGACCTGCCGGCACAGCAGGGCCAGCGCCAGCAGCGTCAGCGGCCAGAGATCCCAGGGCGCCTGACCCAGCGCGGCCATGGCCCCCAGCCCCACGCCAAGGGCGAGCATCGCCCAGGACGGGCGCCCGCGTCGCGAGGATGGCGTGAAGGCCGAAAGGGCCGCCATGGAACCGGCTCAGGCCCCGGCGGTGGTGTCGTCCGGGCTCGGCGCGGCATCGGCGCCGGGTGCGTCGGGGGCGGCCGCTTCGGACTCGGCCGCCTTGGCCTTGGTCTTGCGCGGCGCGCGAGGCTTGGCGGGCTTTTTCGCCGCCTTGCGGGCGGGCTTGGCGGCGGGCTCGGCCTCGGCCGCGGCGTCCGGCTGTTCGGGCGCGGGCTGATCCGCCTCTGCCGGAGCCTCCGCGGCGGCGGGCTCGGCCTTGGCCTTGGGGGTGCGCGGCTTGCGCTTGCGGACGGGCTTTTCCTTGGCCTCGGGCTCGGCTACCGGCTCGGCGGCGGCTTCCACGGGCGCGGGTTCGGGGGCCGTTTCCGGTTCGGGGGTCGATTCCGCTGCCGGTTCCGCGGGCTGGATCGCCGGCTCGGCCAGGGCTTCGGCCGGGGCCGGAGTCGGGGCCTCGACGGGCGTGGGTGCGGGCTCGACGGTCGGCTCGGCGGTCGGCTCGGCGGTCGGCTCGGCGGCGGCGGTCTCGGCAGGCTGCGCGGCCGCCTTGGTCCGGGCGGATTCCCCCCGGCGGCGTTTGCCGGGCCTGCGTTCGGCGGACGGCTGTTCGGCAGGCTGGCGCTCGGCGGCGCCTTCGGCCGGCTCGGGTGCGACCTCGTCACGCAGGGGCTCGGCCGTGGCCTCTTCGACCGGGGAGTCCTCGATCGGGTCGCGGAAGCCGGGGCGGAAGCTGCGGGTCAGGAATTCGGGCATATGCTCGCCCATGCCCATGACCGGATGGCGGTCGGTGCGGCGATCCTCGCGCCGGTCGTGACGCTCGCCATGGCGTTCGCGACGTTCGTCACGGCGCTCGTCCCGGCGTTCCTCGCGGGGGGCGCGGTCGTGCCGGCGCTCGGCCTGTTCGACGGGCTTGGCCTCGGCGCGGGGCTCGTGGGCCTGGACGGGCGCCTGGGCGCGCTGTTCGCTGTCGTCGCGCCGGCCCCGGCGGTCGCGGTCGCGCCCGCGTTCCTTGCGGCCGGATTCGCGCGCCGGGCGCGGCGCGCCCTGGGCGGCGGTGGAAATGGCAAAGCCCTCGGGCACCGGCGCGCGGGGCAGGGTCTGCTTGACCAGCGATTCGATGGCGCCCAGGTATTTCTCGTCCGCGGGCGTCGCGATGGAAATCGCGGTGCCCAGCCGCCCGGCGCGGCCGGTGCGGCCGATGCGGTGGACATAGTCCTCGGCATGGCTGGGCAGGTCGAAGTTGAACACATGGCTGACCGCCGGGATGTCGAGCCCGCGCGCCGCCACGTCCGAGGCGATCAGGAAGCGCAGCGTCCCTTCGCGGAACCCGTCCAGCGTCGCCATGCGGTGGCGCTGGTCCAGGTCGCCGTGGATCGGCGCGGCGTCGAAGCCATGCGCCTTGAGCGACTTGGCGACGATGTCCACCTCGGTCTTGCGGTTGCAGAAGATGATGGCGTTCTTGAGCCCCTCGCCCTCGGCGCGGATCAGCGCGCGCAGCAATTCGCGCTTCTGCTTGGCGGTCTGGTCGCGGCGGGTGGGGGTGATCTCGATCAGCTTCTGGGTGATCGTCTCGCTGGTGGTGGCCTGGCGGGCGACCTCGATGCGCTCGGGCGCATGCAGGAAGGTGTCGGTGATGCGCTCGATCTCGGGCGCCATGGTGGCGCTGAAGAACAGCGTCTGCCGGGTGAAGGGCGTCAGCTGGAAGATGCGCTCGATGTCGGGGATGAAGCCCATGTCGAGCATGCGGTCGGCCTCGTCCACCACCATGATCTGCACGCCGGTCAGCAAGAGCTTGCCGCGCTCGAAATGATCCAGCAGCCGGCCGGGCGTCGCGATCAGCACGTCGACGCCGCGGTCAATCAGCTTGTCCTGTTCCCCGAAGCTGACGCCGCCGATCAGCAACGCCTTGGTCAGCCGGGTGTGCTTGGCGTAGATGTCGAAGTTCTCGGCCACCTGGGCGGCCAGTTCGCGCGTCGGGCACAGCACCAGCGACCGCGGCATCCGGGCGCGGGCGCGGCCGCGGCCCAGCAGGGTGATCATCGGCAGGGTGAAGCTGGCGGTCTTGCCGGTGCCGGTCTGGGCGATGCCCAGCACGTCGCGCCCTTCCAGCGCCGGGGGAATCGCCCCGGCCTGGATCGGCGTGGGCGTTTCATACCCCGCCTCGGAGATGGCTTTCAGAACCTTGGGGTCCAGCTTCAGATCGGAAAACTTGGTCATTCAGGGCTTTCGTATCAATGCGCGGAACCAGCCCGCGCCGTTCATGCGTCCATCGCCGCCATCCGGGAAACCGGATTTTCGCGGCGGGTCGGGACGCAATTTCCGCACGCCCCTCGCCTTGCCTGCCGGATGCAGACAGGGCGGGCCTAGCGGAAAACCCGCTCTTCGTCAATCTGATGCGCGATTGCCGTTCGGCGGGCCGGTTGACGGCCCCCTTGGGCAGGCGCTATCCCCGGACGATCTTACGGATGGAAGCCATGAACCTTTTCTCGGATATCCGCGCGCTGGTCCTTGATGCGCTGGCGCAGATGGAACAGGCGGGCGCGCTGCCCGCGGGCCTCGACACCGCCAATGTGACGGTCGAGCCGCCGCGGGACGCCGCGCATGGCGACATGGCCACCAATGCCGCCATGGTGCTGGCCAAGCCCGCCGGCCTGAAGCCGCGCGACATCGCCGAGGCGCTGGCCGCCCGCCTGGCCGCCGATCCGCGCATCGCCTCGGCCGAGGTGGCGGGGCCGGGCTTCCTGAACCTGCGCCTGGCGCCGGGCGAATGGCAGGGCGTCGTGCGCGCCGCGCTGGCCGAGGGGGCCGATTACGGCCGCTCGGACATGGGCAAGGGCCAGCGGATCAACGTGGAATTCGTCAGCGCCAACCCGACCGGACCGATGCATGTCGGCCACACCCGCGGCGCGGTCTTTGGCGACGCTCTGGCGGCGCTTCTGGATTTCTCGGGGCATGCGGTCACGCGCGAATACTATATCAACGACGGCGGCGCCCAGGTCGATGTGCTGGCGCGTTCCGCCTATGAACGCTATCGCGAGGCCAACGGGCTGGAGCCCGAGATCCGCGAGGGGCTTTATCCCGGCGACTACCTGATCCCGGTGGGCGAGGCGCTGAAGGCGAAATACGGCACCAGCCTGCTGGAGCGGCCGGAATCGGAATGGCTGGCCGAGGTGCGCGATTTCGCCACCCAGGCGATGATGGACATGATCCGCGAGGATCTGGCGCTGCTCAACGTCCACATGGACGTGTTTTCCAGCGAGAAGGCGCTTTACGGCACCGGCCGGATCGAGGCCGCGATCGAGCGGCTGCGCCAGGCCGGGCTGATCTATGAAGGCGTGCTGGAGCCGCCCAAGGGCAAGACCCCCGAGGATTGGGAGCCGCGGGAGCAGACGCTGTTCCGCTCGACCGCGCATGGCGATGACGTGGACCGGCCGGTCAAGAAATCCGACGGCTCCTGGACCTATTTCGCGCCCGACATCGCCTATCACTGGGACAAGATCGAGCGCGGCTTCGACGCGCTGATCGACGTGTTCGGCGCCGACCATGGCGGCTATGTCAAGCGCATGACCGCGGCGGTCAAGGCGCTGTCGAACGGCCGGGTGCCGCTGGACGTCAAGCTGATCCAGCTGGTCAAGCTGTTCAAGAACGGCGAGCCCTTCAAGATGTCCAAGCGCGCCGGCACCTTCGTCACCCTGCGCGACGTGGTCGAGCAGGCGGGCGCGGACGTCACCCGCTTCCACATGCTGACGCGCAAGAACGACGCGGCGCTGGACTTCGACTTCGACAAGGTGCTGGAGCAGTCCAAGGACAACCCGGTCTGGTATGTGCAATATGCCAGCGCGCGGGTGAACTCGGTCCTGACCAAGGCGGCGGCGATGGGCGTCGATACCTCGGACGCGGCGCTGGCGCAGGCGGATCTGGCGCAATTGTCGCATCCGGCCGAGCTGGAACTGGCCCGCAAAGTTGCAGAATGGCCACGCACGGTCGAAATCGCCGCCCGCGCGCATGAGCCGCACCGGATCGCGTTTTTCCTTTACGACATCGCATCCGAGCTGCATTCGCTGTGGAACCGCGGCAATGACGAGCCCGCCCTGCGCTTCCTGCAAGAGGGCGATCCGGTGGCCATGGCGGCGAAAATCGCGCTGGCACGGTCCGTTGGCGTTGTCATTTCGGCCGGTCTTGGTATCTTGGGGGTGACTCCGGCCAAAGAAATGCGCTGAATAACGGCGCCCTGCCGGGGACGAGCAGATAAACGAGCAGCGTCGGAACAACCGGCAGGCAGGCAGGAATGACGGTAGTAGATTTCCGCTCTTCGGGCGGGTTTGACGGGTCGCAGCCCCACAGGCTGTCGCAGGGCTATCCCCACGCCGACGGGCAGCAGGGCTATGCCGAGGATTGGCAGGACCAGGACTGGCAGGACGGTGGCTGGGACGAACAGCACCCCTACGCCCATGCCGAATCGCTGGCCGAATCGCCTTCGCTCCTGGGGCGGATCACGCGGCTGACGCATTACCTGGGGGCGCTGGTCTCGGTCGGGCTGATCGTGATCCTGGCGGTCTGGGGCTACAAGCTGGTGGTGCGCGACGTCTCGGGCGTGCCGGTGATCCGCGCCATCGAGGGCGAGGCCCGCACCGCACCCGACAATCCGGGCGGCGAGCTGACCCAGCGCACCGGCCTGGCGGTGAACACGGTCGCCGCCGGCGCCGAAACCGCGGCAGTGGACCGCGTGGCCATCGCGCCCGCCGCGACGCCGCTTGACAGCCAGGACGTGCCCATGGGCGAGCTGGGCGCGACGGCGCAAGAGCCCTCGCATCCGATCGAGGCGCCGCTGATCGACGAAACCGCCCGCGTCATCGCCCGCCCCGACGGCGAGACCCTGGCCCAGCCCGATGCGGCCGCGGAAAGCGTCGCCAGCGCAGTGATCTCGGACGCGCCCGCCGCCGATGCGCCGGTGAACGAGGCCGTGACCGACCTGGCCGGCAACGAGACGCGCGACATGGCCATCACCACCGCGCTGGCCGAGGCCGGGGCCCAGCCGGTGCCGGGCGCCATCGCGCAATCGCCGCGGCCCGCACCCCGTCCGCGCCGCGTG
>NZ_VCBQ01000300.1:0-533 GCF_006386455.1 Paracoccus sp. FO-3
GTCGGTCACGCCGCAGGCCAGATAGACACGAACGCCGGTTCCCGGCCCGATCATGCCCCTTCCACCGCACGGATCACATGTGTCAGCGTCACGGTATCCAGAGCCGGATCGAAGCGCAGGCAGCGACCATTCGCCAACTGCAACTCGATCTGGGCAGGCCGAGGCGCTCCTGTGCAGATGGCCGCTGTCTGCATCACCAATTCCGTGGGCCGGTCCAATCCAACCGGCAGAAACAGCGTCTCCGGAGACGCCGAAACCACGCCCTTCTTCTTCAGTTGGTGCCGCCAGGCATAGATTTGCTGCCGCGTCACATCGTGCCGCTGTGCAACCTGCGTCACCGTCGCCCCGTCCACGCCGACCGACAAAACGATCTCGAGCTTCTCCTCGTCGCTCCACCGCCGCCGCCGCTCCAGTCCAAGAATATCGCCCCGCATCCCCACACCCGCATAAGACACGTCATTAACGACGTCACTATGCACGTGCCTTAATCCATCAGCCCAAACTCAGGCAGGCGGTAACAATCGGGCCGTTAC
>NZ_VCBQ01000301.1:0-527 GCF_006386455.1 Paracoccus sp. FO-3
CGGACGGGGCGGGACCAGACCAGGCTGTGGCCCTCGCCGTCCTCGTCGTCGAAGAGGCTGGCATAGATCGGGGCGGTGAAGCTCGGATCGTCCAGCTTCAGGCCCAGATAGCACCGGCCGTCCTGCGAGACCTTATCCCAAGCTGCGCCGATCTCGGCCCGGCCGACATAGACCCGGTGGCTGGGTGCGTTCTCGCCCGTCGCGCGGGTCTCCGGCACCAGCCGGACGTTGCGGGTCTGCAAGCTCAGGGTGACGATCTCGCCGGCATATTCGTTGCCGGATTTGCGGAAGCTGCCGATGGTGGCCATGGTGTTTCTCCTTCGATGGCTGTCTCGAGCCGCCCCATGCGGCCTCGATGGCGATCGTTTGGCCGGAGGCGATCGGCGACGCACCCGCCCCGCGGGCGGGCTGGACGGCCAAGGAGAGGTTTCTTGTCCCGCGAGGAATGGCGGCGCAGCCGCCAGGGGAAGAAACTTCGACGCGGCCGTTGCGTCAAGGCGATCGAGGCGCTTGCGCCGGTCTTCGGC
>NZ_VCBQ01000302.1:0-524 GCF_006386455.1 Paracoccus sp. FO-3
TGCTCGCAATAGGCGCGCAGGCCCCCTGGCTCGAGGATATCCACGGCGACAGTCCGGCACTTCGCGCGGCGCGCCAGATCGTGCGCGACCTGCGCGGCTGGAAGACCGGCGAGGTCGCCTGGCCGGACCTGACGCGGACGCTGCTGCTTTACGGGCCGCCCGGCACCGGCAAGAGTTGGATCGCCCGCGCGATGGGCAACAGCGCAGGGTTCAGCGTCGTGACCGGCACCTTCGGCGAATGGCAAGCCGCAGGCCATCTCGGCGACATGCTGCGCGAGATGCGTCGGACTTTTCGTGATGCGCGCACCAAAGCCCCCTCGGTCGGCACCTGCAATCACCCGGACTTGATCGATCCGGCGGTTCTCAGGGCCGGTCGCTTCGACATGAAAGTCTCCCTGCCGCTGCCGGATGCCGAGGGTCTGTTCAGCGTCTTCCGGCATTGCCTGCCGGACTGGCGCGAGGCCGATCTGCGCGATCTCGCCGCGCGGGCCGTCGGTTGCTCCGCCGCCGATGTCGATGCCGTC
>NZ_VCBQ01000303.1:0-514 GCF_006386455.1 Paracoccus sp. FO-3
GTCGGGGGCGGGGATCGCGGCCTGGGCAAGGCTGCCTGCCTGCTGGCTTTGGCCATCGGCCTCGGCCGCATTCGGCGCGGGCTCTGCCGCGGCCCGCGCGGCGCCGATCCGCGCATCCGCGCCCTCGTTCACCTGCAGCGCGTCGGCGCGTTCGGAAAGCCGCTCGCGCGCCTCTTCCGCCGCGGCCTCGCCGCGGTCGCCAAGGTTCTGGCCGAAACGCTTCGCGCCGCCGCCGCCGCCACCACCTCCGCCGCCGCCCTTGGCGCGGGGGCCGCTCTTGTCCTTGGCAGCCGCGGCCTTGCCCTTCTCGTCCTTTGTCCGGCGGCGATCCGCGCCGTCCCTGTCCTTTTTCTTCTGCGGGGTGCGGTCCGGCGCGGTCTCGGCCGCCCCGGCCGGCGCGCCGGCGATGGCGACCGAAGGCGCGGGCTTCGCCTCGGCCGCGTTCTCGCCGCGCGCGGTTTGCGAATCGTCGGGGGCCTTGCTCGAGGGCGCGGTCGCCCCCGGCCGGCCGCCG
>NZ_VCBQ01000304.1:0-509 GCF_006386455.1 Paracoccus sp. FO-3
GGCGAAGCCGCGACCGCGGCCGAGATGGCGGCCTCGACCGCCCCGTCCGAAACCCCGCCGCCTGCCGAGGCGACGGCCGACGCGCCAGGACGGGCGCGGGGACGGGCCGAGCCACGCAAAAGCNGCGCTTTCGACATGGTCGGGCTTGTCTGGTGGCGGCGTGGTCGCCGATCTCACCGCGGCGTCGATGGCCGATGGGCTGGCGGCATCGCTGGCCGAACCGGGCTTGCGCTGCGGCCGCGCCTGCGCCAGCCGCTCGCCGCGGGGCGGGGATTGCTGCACGACCAGCCCATCGCGGCCGAGATCGCGGATAAGGTCGCGCAAATGCCCCTGTTCGGCCGGGGTCAGGTCGTCGGCAGACAGGCCCGCGCCCGGAGCCTCGGGGGTCGAGCCCTCGGGGCGCGACGGCGGCCGGGCCGAGCCGCGCAGCATCGCATTGCCGGTCGCGGCGACGGGTTGGACGGCGGGCTCCTGCGCCGGGGCCGGTGTCGGCGCCGGCGTCGACGTCG
>NZ_VCBQ01000305.1:0-500 GCF_006386455.1 Paracoccus sp. FO-3
CCCGAGCTTTCCTTGATGCCGATGACGTTCGGCGACTGGCCGACGATGTCGAGGAACGCGCGCCCCATGCTGACGCCCATGCGGCCGGGGTAGTTGTAGAGGATCACCGGCAGGCCGGCGGCGCGGTCGATTTCCAGCGCGTTGGCGGCGTTCTCGGCCTCGGTCGGCACCGAATAGGGCGGCGTGCCGAGCAGGATCGCATCGGCGCCCATCTCGCGCGCGCCCTGGGCCAGCGCGATGGAATCGGGGGTGCGCATGGCGCCGGTGCCGACGATGACCGGCAGCCGGCCGTCGGCGCGCTCGGTGATGAAGCGGGCCAGCTCCAGCCGCTCCTCGACCGTCTCGGCATAGTTCTCGCCGGTCGAGCCGCCCGAGATCAACCCGTGCACCCCCGCAGCCACCAACCGCTCGACCAGATCGCCCAAAGCGTCGAAATCAATCGAGCCATCCCCCTGGAACGGCGTGATCACAGGCGTGTAAATGCCTTCAAGAACCATGCG
>NZ_VCBQ01000306.1:0-486 GCF_006386455.1 Paracoccus sp. FO-3
CCGAAAGCGAAGAGGGAAGCCGGTGCGCCTTTCGGAGCAAGGCCGGCGCTGCCCCCGCAACTGTAAGCAGCGAGCCTGCGCCGGATCACGCCACTGGTGCCGCACGGCATTGGGAAGGCCGGCAAGGGCAGCGACCTGCGAGCCAGGAGACCTGCCGTGATGATGACGATGAACCACGGGCGGGGTGTCCCGGCGGTGCGCCTGGCAATGCGGCCTTGTCGCCGCAGGGCTCCATGCGTCCTGGCCTGCCCCGCCCCCAGCAGCACGGGGAACAGATGCAGCCATCCTTCACCACCAGACCTGCCAAGGCCGGCGCCGCCGTCCGCAGCACCGCAAGGGCGGCAGCAAGCCGCAGGCAAGGGAGGGCGCGTTGATGCCGGCGCCGCTTACGCCCCCGCCCGCCGCGCCGGCAAGGGATGTCGCCGTCGATGTCGCCTCGTCGGTCAACGAATACCTGGACCGCGCCGATTGGCGGGTGAATGCCAA
>NZ_VCBQ01000307.1:0-482 GCF_006386455.1 Paracoccus sp. FO-3
GCGGCCGGGGGTTTCGGGCTTTGCGGCATCCCCGAGCTCGCCATCGAGGCGATCCTGCGGGCGGGGACCAGGGACCTGACCATCGCCTCCAACAATTGCGGCGTCGACGGCTTCGGGCTGGGCAAGCTGCTCGACTCGCGGCAGATCCGCAAGATGATCTCCTCCTATGTCGGCGAGAACGCCGAGTTCATGCGGCAATACCTGTCGGGCGAGCTGGAGCTGGAATTCAACCCGCAGGGCACCCTGGCCGAGCGCATGCGGGCGGGCGGCGCCGGCATCCCCGGCTTCTATACCCGGACCGGCGTCGGCACCGTGGTCGCCGAGGGCAAGGAACACAAGGATTTCGACGGCCAGACCTATATCCTGGAACGCGCCATCGTCGCCGACCTGTCGATCGTCAAGGGCTGGAAGGCGGACGAGACCGGCAACGTGATCTTCCGCAAGACCGCGCGCAACTTCAACGTGCCGGCGGCGAAATGCGG
>NZ_VCBQ01000308.1:0-482 GCF_006386455.1 Paracoccus sp. FO-3
GGCTCTGGTTCGTCTGGGAGCGTGGTTGCGAGCCGTCTGTCGGAGGATGGTCGCAACCAGGTTCTGCTGCTGGAGGCTGGGGGCCATGCCGACCGCTTCTGGGTGCATGCGCCGGCCGGGATGGGGCGGCTGTTCCTGGAAAAGGCGATCAACTGGGCCTATTTCACCGAGCCGGGCGCCGAGATCAACGGCCGCAGCATCTACTGGCCGCGCGGCAAGACCGAAGGCGGCACCGGCGCCGTCAACGGCATGGTCTACATGCGCGGCCACCCGCTGGACTTCGATCGCTGGGCCGCGCTGGGCGCCGAGGGCTGGGGCTGGGACGAGGTGCTGCCCTATTTCATCAAGTCCGAATCGAACAGCCGCGGCGCCAGCGCGTTCCACGGCGGCGACGGCCCGCTGCGGGTCAGCGACCCGCGCCAGAAGCACCCCACGATCGAGGACTACCTGCGCGCCGCCGAGAATGCCGGCGTCCCGCGCGT
>NZ_VCBQ01000309.1:0-482 GCF_006386455.1 Paracoccus sp. FO-3
TGGACCGGGTCTATCACGACACCTATTACGTCGTCGCCCACTTCCACTATGTGATGTCGCTGGGCGCGGTCTTCGCGATCTTCGCCGGGGTCTATTACTGGATCGGCAAGATGTCGGGCCGGCAATACCCGGAATGGGCCGGCAAGCTGCATTTCTGGATGATGTTCATCGGCTCGAACCTGATCTTCTTCCCGCAGCACTTCCTGGGCCGCCAGGGCATGCCGCGCCGCTACATCGACTATCCGGTCGAGTTCGCCTATTGGAACAACATCTCGTCGATCGGCGCCTATATCTCCTTCGCCTCCTTCCTGTTCTTCATCGGCATCGTGTTCTACACGCTCTTCGCCGGCAAGCGCGTGAACGTGCCGAACTACTGGAACGAACACGCCGACACGCTGGAATGGACCCTGCCCTCGCCGCCGCCGGAGCATACCTTCGAGACCCTGCCCAAGCGCGAGGACTGGGATCGCGCCCAGGCGCAT
>NZ_VCBQ01000031.1:0-50327 GCF_006386455.1 Paracoccus sp. FO-3
GACCTGGAGACCTGGAGACCTGGAGACTGCGAAAGCCCGACGCGCCTGTCGAGAGGGTTTTCCACCCCGCCATGGGAAATTTTTGCCGCGCCACCTAGGGAAAGCGCATTGCCGGCTTTCGGCATGCCTTCCCGGATGGCTCAGCGCAGGCCCATCTCGGCCAGCGCCCTGGCGATTTCGGGGGGCAGGTCCGGCTCGGCCCCGCGGCCTGCCGGCAGGTCGGGCGGGGTCTCGGCGCCGGGCAGATAGCGCCAGCCCTGGAACGGACGGCGCGGCACGGCCGCGACGCGCACCAGCTCGGGGGCAAGGACCAGCGCGCAGCGGCGGATGCCGTCCTCGCCCTGCACCTCATGCAGCTCCAGGATGCGCTGGCGGGCCTGCATCACGCCCTTGAACACCCAGTAGATCGAGCCGCCGTCCAGCAGTTCGGCCTCGCGCTTGGGCCACATGCGGGTGACATGGCGGGCCGGGCCGCCGCCGAAACGGTGCTTCTGCCAGGCGGCGAGTTCGGCCGGATCGTCGCAGCCGACGCAGAGTTTCATCAGGTTCAGGGACGCGCTCATGCGCCAGATATAGCTCTGTGACGGGCGGGCGCAATGGACCTGTGCGCCAAGCCGCCATGACCGCAGTGCAGCGGCCGGGCAAACAGGACCGGCCCAGCGACGGGCGGGGGCGTGCTGTTTCCCCCGAGGCGATGACCACCCTGCGACAACATGGACGCCAGGCCGAATCCGATTCTTTGGCCAAAAAGCGATCATTCAGGAAAAATTTTGCAAAGCAACGCAGTCTGGTCCGGTGCAGTCTGGTCCGGTGCAGTCTGCGCGCCCGACCTCCTTGGGCTGTGAACCCATGAACACAACGGGAGGAGTAACCTATGATGTAACCGCTCGGTTTCTACCGCCTCGGCTTGCCGATGATCAGGCGGCTGCCGCCCGCGGTGCTGCCGGTGGCGCCCAGTTCCAGGGGAGCAGTTCGTCGAGCCGGTTGATCTTGTGGTCGTGGATGCGGTCCAGGATGTCGGCCAGATAGGCCTGCGGATCGAGGCCGTTCATCTTGGCCGTCTCGATCAGGGTCATGGCGCCGGCGAGAGTCTCGGCGCCGGTCTCGGCACCCGCGAAGAGCCAGTTTTTCCTGCCGATTCCAATGGGCCGCAGGGCCCTCTCGGCCGGATTGTTGTCGATGGCAACGCGGCCATCGTCGAGGAACAGGCTGAAGCCCGCGCGGCGGCTAAGGCCATAGCGGAAGGCCTTCGCGAGATCGCTCTTGCCGGGGAGCCGGCGTAGCTGCACCCCGGACCAGTCGAAGAACGCTTCGACCAGCGGCTTGCTCAGCGTCTGGCGGGCCGCATGGCGCGCCTTGGCAGTCTGGCCGGTGATGTCGCGCTCGATGTCGTAGAACGCCCCGATCCGATCAAGGGCTGCGCGGGCGATCTCGGATTTGGTGGATTGCCAGACGTCATGGAAGTCCCGTCGCAGATGCGCCCAGCACGCGGCCTCGCGGAAGCGGGCCGAGCTGCCGTCCGGTTCGGGAAGGTAGAGCTTGGCGTAGCCCTTGTAGCCATCTGCCTGTGAGGCATGCCGCTGGACCGTCGCAGGTGATGGCGGACATGCTCTTCCTTCCAGTCCGGCGCGAAGTGACAGGTCACGCCGGGTGGCGCTGAGCCGGACCAGGGCCGCTGATCGCGGACATAGGCCCAGATCCGACCCTTCTTCACCCCCTTGCCGAGGCCGCGGTCGCGCAAGGACCGGTCGAGCACCCGGATCGGGGTGTCATCGGCATGGAGCAGATCGCTGGCCATCACCGACATCTCGATGCGATCGATCAGCGGCTGCAGCACCCGCATCGCCCGGCCGCACCAGTCGACCAGAGTGCTGTCGGGGATGTCCGCACCCATGCGGGCGAAGATCTCGTTCTGGCGATACAAGGGAAGATGATCGTCGAACCTCGAGACCAGCACATGCGCAAGCAGCCCCGCGCCCGCCATGCTGCCGGGGATCGGACGGCTGGGCGCGGGCGGTTGCACCCTGTGCTCGCAGCGGCGGCAGGACTTCTTGAGCCGGGCGATCTGCACGACCTCCAGCTGCGCCGCAACCAGATCCAGCATCTCGCTGGTGTCTTCGCCCACCAGTCGTAGGTCGCCGCCGCAATCGGGGCAGCAGCTGCCGGGGTCGAGTTCCTGACGCTCGCGCGGCGTATCCGCCGAGACCCGCGGGCGGCGGCGTGTGGGGCGGTCCTCTGTATCGGGCTCGGCGATGGTCTTGACTTCCGGGGCATCCTCGGCGGCGGCCGCGCTGCTTTCGGCTGTCGCGACCATGAGGTCTTCAAGCGCCAGTTCCAGCTGTGCGATCTCGCGTTCGATCTTCTCCGATGACTGGCCGAAGACCTGTTTGCGCAATTTGGCGATCCGCGCCCGCAGGGTCTGGATCAGAGGGTCAGGGGCGCGCAGGGTCGCCGATATCTGCGCATTCCCGGCCTGCAAGGCCGCGATCAGCGCCTTCAGAAGCGCAGGATCATCCGGCAGGTGTTCGGCCATGCTCGACATGCGATCTGATAACACGGATCGGTCCGAACAGCCATAAAAACAACGTCTTCCGGTTCATCCGACCCGCGCAGGCGGCGCGCCCCAATCCGGCCTGCGCCAATCAATTCCTTCCCAGAGCATGGCAAGCTGCGCCGAAGTCAGGCGCATCGATCCTTCGCTACTGCCGGGCCAAGGGAAGCGGCCCCGCTCCAGGATCTTGTAGTAGAGGCAGAAGCACTGGCCGTCCCAATAGAGCAGCTTCAGCCTGTCGCCGCGACGGCCGCGGAAGGCGAAGACCGCGCCGCAGGTCGGGTTCTGGCGCAGCACGTCCCGGGCCAGCGCCGCCAGCCCCTCGATCCCCTTGCGCATGTCGGTCACGCCGCAGGCCAGATAGACCCTGACACCGGTTCCGGGGCCGATCATGCCGCCTCGACCACCCGGATCAGCCGCACCAGAACAGCAGGCTCCAGATCTGGCATGAAGCGCAGGCAGCGGCCATTGGCCAGCACCAACTCAATCTGCGGATCGGGTGCGGTCGAGCGGACAGTTGCCTCTGGCAGGGCCGTCTCTATCGGCTCGGGCGCCGAGATCGGCAGGAACAGCGCATCGGCGGTCGGAAACACCAGCCCCTTCTTCTTCAGCTCGGGCCGCCAGGCGTAGATCTGCTGGCGCGTCACATCATGGCGCTGCGCCACCTGCGTGACCGTCGCGCCATCGGCGCCAACCGACAGCACGATCCCGAGCTTCTCCTCGTCATCCCACCGCCGCCGCTCCAACCCAAGGACATCGCCACGCATCCTCAACCCCGCATAAGAGACGTCGCTAACGACGTCGTTATGCACGTCCCATAGCCGATCCGCCCAAACTCAGGCAGATGGTCGCAACCGGGCGGTTACCCCATGATGAACCGCCGCATGTTTCTTTGCACCACCGCTTCGTTCACGCCGGCCTCCGCCGGCGCGGGCATGGCGGAAACCGCCTGCGTCATGCCGACGAAGGAGCGCCAGGCCGACATGACCCCCGCGATGTCATCGCCGCGCTGCAAGAGGGCAATGCCCGCTTTGCCGCCGGGGCGGTGCAGCATTGCGACCTGAACGCGATGGCGCGCGAAACCTCGGAAGGGCAATATCCCGTTGCCGCGGTCGTGGGCTGCATCGACAGCCGCGTGCCGCCGGAACTGGTCTTCGACCAGAAGGTCGGCGACCTGTTCACCGCGCGCATCGCCGGAAATTATGTGAACACCGACATCATAGGCAGCCTTGAATTTGCCTGCAAGGTCTCGGGCTCCAGGGCCATCGTCGTGCTGGGGGCACAGCGCCTGCGGCGCGGCCAAGGGTGCCATCGACAAGGTCGAGCTGGGCTATCTGACGCATGTGATGCAGAGGATCGAACCGGCCATTGCGGCCGTCGCCCAGGCCAATCGCACCTCGAAGGACAAGGCGCTGGTGCAGCAGGTGGCCGAGAAGAATGCCGAACTGACCGTGGCCAAGATCCTTGCGGAAAGCCCGACGCTGAAGGACATGGCCATGCCGCCGAAATCGTGGTGGTGGCCGCGATGCACGGCACCGCCACGGGGGAAATCCGCTTCCTGTAGGCGAAAGGGACGGGATCAGGCGGGGTGCCCGCAGGGGTTGAACCCCGGGGCTTGCGAGGTTACGCCCCGGAGGTCCACCGATGGAAGACATCATGCCCAATCCCCAACCGACCCGCGGCCAGCCCCTGCCGGAGTTCATCGCGATGCTGGCGCTGATCTTCGCCGTCATCGCCTTTTCGATCGATTCCATGCTGCCGGCCCTGCCCGAGATCGCGGCCACCCTGACGCCCCAGAACGTCAACCGCGCGCAGCTTGTGCTGACCTCCTTCGTCGGCGGGCTGGGGCTGGGCCTGCTGGTCGGCGGGCCGCTTTCCGACGCGCTGGGGCGCAAGCCGGTCATCACCGCCGGCTTCGCGCTTTACGCGCTGGCCGCCGTGGCGGCGATCTTTGCCGATTCGCTGGACCTGCTGCTGGCGGCGCGTTTCGTGCAGGGCATCGCCGCCGCCGCACCGCGCATCGTGGCGCTGGCCATGGTGCGCGACCTGTACCAGGGGCGCGAGATGGCGCGGATCACCAGCTTCGTGATGATGGTCTTCATCCTGGTGCCGGCGGTGGCGCCGTCGATCGGGGCGGTGGTGATCCATTTCGTCGGCTGGCGCGGGGTGTTCGGCTCTTTCGTGGTGCTGGCGCTGATCGGCAGCCTGTGGCTGAACCTGCGCCGCCCCGAGACCCTGCCCGAGGCCGCGCGCCGGCCGCTGAACCTGCGCAGCCTGGCGGCCTCGGCGCGCGAGGTGATGGGCAACGGCCAGGTGCAGCTGGTGACGGTGGTGATGACGCTGGGCTTCGGGCAGATGTTCGCGCTGCTGAGTTCGGCCCAGCAGCTTTTCGTCGACACCTACGGCAAGGGCGAAAGCTTCCCGCTGTGGTTCGCCGCCATGGCCCTGCTGTCGGGCAGCGGCACGGTGCTGAACGCGCGCTATGTCGTGCGGCTGGGCATGCGGCGCATCGTGGGCTGGGCCTATGCCATGCAGGTCGTGGTCTCGGGCGCAATGACGGTGCTGGTGTTTTGCGACCTGCTGCCCGAGGCGCTGCGCTTTCCGGCCTTCTTCTTCTGGGCGGTCAGCGTGTTCTTCATGGCCGGCGTGACCTTCGGCAACCTCAACGCCATGGCCCTGCAGCGCATGGGTCATGTGGCGGGGATGGCGGCCTCGGTCGTCGGCGCGCTTTCGACGCTGGGGGCGGTGCTGATCGCGGCGCCGGTCGGGCTGCTTTACGACGGCACGGCGCGGCCGATCGTGCTGGCGACGCTGGTCTGCTCGGCGGTCGCGCTGATGCTGATGCGCGGCGTGCGCGAGGGCTGACGGCGCCGGCCGCGAGTTACCCACAGGGGAATGCGCCGCGGCCCCTTGCGCAGCCGCCGAAGCTGGCCTAAGAGCAGCCGTGTCGCCGGCCGAAGCGCAGGCGCAGGCATGGCCCGTTCGTCTATCGGTTAGGACGTCAGGTTTTCAACCTGAAAAGAGGGGTTCGACTCCCCTACGGGCTGCCATCGCCCCCTTTGCCTTTGATCCCCTTGCACGGCTAGCCCGATGCCGCCCACCCGATGCAGGCGCGCGCCCGTGGGTGGCCGGGAACATGCCGCGAAGGGGCGGCGGTTCGGGCAGGCCGCCGGGAAGGCGGCCCGCCTCGGGGTCAGTGGCTGGTCGCGGTCAGTGGCTGGCCGGGCGGACCAGCGGCACCTCATTGCCATTCGCGTCGTAGAGCCGGCCGTCCATGAAATAGTCCCCGTCCTCGAGCTGGGCGATGTCGGTGTAGCGGATGGTTCGTTCCGCCGCGGCACCGAAGACCGAGGGCTGGTCGGAATTGCCGGCCGTGAAATGGTTGAACAGAAGGTTCAGCGTGATCGCCATCAGCGCCGAGGAGCTGATGCCCGAATGGAAGATCGTCTCGACCCAGGCCGGGAACTGGTGGTAGAAGGCCGGCAGCACGATCGGGATGGTGCCGAAGCCGATCGAGGTCGCCACGATGATCAGGTTCATGTTGTTGGCGTAATCGACCTTGGACAGGGTGCGGATGCCGCTTGCCGCGACCGTCCCGAACAGGACGATGCCGGCACCGCCAAGCACCGGGCTGGGAATCGCCGCGACGATCCGGCCCATGACCGGGAACAGCCCCAGCGCCACCAGGATCAGCCCGCCCGTCGCCACGACATAGCGGCTCTTGACGCCGGTCACGGCCACCAGGCCGACGTTCTGGGCAAAGGCGCTTTGCGTGAACGAGCCGACGACCGGCGCCAGCATGCTCGACAGCATGTCGGCGCGTAGCCCGTCGCCCAGCCGCCGCCCGTCCACCTTGGTCTCGACGATCTCGCCCACGGCGAAAATATCCGCCGAGGTCTCGACCAGGGTCACGAGGATGACGATGAACATCGAGATGGTGGCCGCGACGCCGAAGGTCGGATAGCCGAAATGAAAGATCTGCGGCAGCGCGAAGACCGGCCCCTGCCCGACCTGGGAAAAATCGGTCATGCCGGTCGCATAGGCGATGGCCGTGCCGATCACCAGCGCCAGCAGGATCGACAGCCGGGATATGGCGGCATTGCCGACCTTGCTGAGCAGCAGCACGATGGCCAGCGTCAGGCCCGCCAGCAGGATGTTGGCCGGGCTGCCGTAATCGGCCGCGTTGCGGTCGCCGCCCATCGCCCAGGACCCCGCGACCGGCATCAGCGTCAGACCGATGGTGGTGATCACGATTCCCGCCACCAGCGGCGGAAAGAAGCGGGTGATGCGCGAGAATATCGGCGTGATCAGCAGGCCCAGCAGCGACGAGACGATGACCGCGCCGAAGATCGCCTGTATGCCGCCATTCCCCGAGATGGCGATCATCGTCGCCACCCCGGCAAAGGAAACCCCCTGCACCAGCGGCAACTGGCAGCCAAAGAATGGCAGGCCGATGGTTTGCAGGATGGTCGCGACGCCGCCGGCGAACAGGGATGCCGTGATCAGCAGCCCGATGTCGGCGGGCGACAGGCCGGCGGCCTGGCCGACGATCAGCGGCACCGCCACGATGCCGCCATACATGGTCAGGATATGCTGCATGCCATAGGCCAGATTGGCGGCAAGGCCCAGCCGTTCGTCCTCGGGCCGGACCGGCCCCGCTTCTGCATTCGTTGCCGTTTGCATGGTCGTCTCCCCCTTCTCTCTTCGCAAGCAGGCTCTCTCCCCTCAAGATTGGCGGAACTTATCGGGATAAGCCGGGGGTGACTTTTACAGAAAGCTATATGCTGACTTAAAATCTGATATAAAATCGACACGGGAGGCGCGGCAGGTGGGGCAGCAGGCCAGACCCGCGGCAGGATTTCCACCCTGCCGCGGGCCTGGGTCAGGGGTGCAGGGCCTCAGTCGTCGCTGGCCGCATCGGCCGGGTTGACCATCGCCTCCAGGATCGAGGGCAGGTCGATGATCCCGACCAGCCTGTCGCCGTCGCGGACCTGCGCCTCGGACACGCCGGCCTTGGTCATGCGGCGCGCGACCAGGTCCAGCCGCGAACGCGCCTTGACGGCAAAGCCGGGCAGTTCGCGCCCCTCGGCGGCGGGCGCGGCGATGGTGCGCGCCTCGATGATGCGGCCGCGATTCACCTCGCGCACGAATTCGGCGATATAGGCGTTGGCGGGGCGCAGCACGATCTCCTGCCCGTCGCCCACCTGCTCCATGGCGCCGTCGCGCAGGATGGCGATCTTGTCGCCCAGCCGCAGCGCCTCGTCGAGGTCATGGGTGATGAAGATGATAGTCTTGCGCAGTTCCTGCTGCAATTCCAGCAGGATCGACTGCATGTCCATGCGGATCAGCGGGTCCAGCGCCGAAAACGCCTCGTCCATCAGCAGGATCTCGGCATCGTTGGCCAGGGCCCGCGCCAGGCCCACGCGCTGCTGCATGCCGCCGGAAAGCTGGCGGGGATAATATTCCTCGTAGCCCTGCAGGCCGACGCGGCCGATCCAGTGCCGGGCGCGCTCCTCGGCCTCGGCGATGCCGCGGATGTCCAGCCCGTAGGCCACGTTGCGCAGCACGGTGCGATGCGGCAGCAGCGCGAATTTCTGGAACACCATCGCCGTCTTTTGCCGGCGGAAGTCGCGCAGCTGCGCCGGCGTCATCGTCACCACGTCCAGCCCGTCATAGAGCACCTGCCCCGCGGTCGGCCGGATCAGCCCGTTGATGTGCCGGATCAGCGTCGACTTGCCCGAACCCGACAGCCCCATGATGACCGTGATCCGGCCATGCGGGATGGTCAGGTTGATGTCCTGCAGGCCCAGGACGTGATTGTGCCGGTCGTTCAGCTCGGTCTTGGTCAGCCCGGCCTTGACCGCCTCGACATGGCGGCCGGCCTCGGGGCCGAAGATCTTGTAAAGGTCGCGGATCTCGATGTCATGCGTGCCCGCCTCGGTCATTTGCCGGCCTCCGTGTGCTTTTGCAGCCGCTTGCCATAGGCCTGCGTGGTGCGGTCCATGATGATGGCGATGGCGACGATGGCCAGGCCGTTCATCACCCCCATGGTGAAATATTGCTGGTTGATCGCCTGCAGCACCGGCTGGCCCAGGCCCCGCACCCCGATCATCGAGGCGACGACGACCATCGCGAGGCTCATCATGATGGTCTGGTTGACGCCCGCCATGATCGTCGGCAGCGCCAGCGGCAGTTGCACGTCACGCAGCTTCTGCCAGCTCGACGAGCCAAAGGCCTCGGCCGCCTCCAGCACGTCCGCCGCCACCTGCCGGATGCCCAGGTTGGTCAGCCGGATCACCGGCGGGATGGCATAGATCACCACCGCGATCACGCCGGGCACCTTGCCCAGGCCAAAGATCATCACCACCGGGATCAGGTAGACGAAGCTCGGCATGGTCTGCATCATGTCGAGGATCGGCGTCACCATGGCGTTCATGCGGTTCGACTGCGCCATCAGGATGCCGATGGGAATGCCCACCACCACGGCGATCAGGGTGCAGACCGCGACCATGGCGATGGTGCGCATCGTGTCCTCCCACATGCCGAAATAGCCGACCACCAGCAGCGCCAGCACCGAACCCAGCGCGATCTTCCAGCTTCGGCTCAGCAGCCAGATCCCGGCCGCCAGCACCGCCAGCACCAGGATCCAGGGCGAGCGGATCAGCAGGTTCTCGATCAGGGTCAGCAGGTCTTGCAGCGGCGCGAAGATCGCCTCCAGCGTGTCGCCCCAGGCGCGGGTAAAGTCCCGGAAGCCGCCGTCGATGGTCTGGCGCATCGCGCGCAGGCTCCCGCGGCTCATCTCCGGGAAACGGATCAGGTCCATGTCGTTCGTCCTTTGGAAATGGAAAGGGGCAAGACCGCGGCGGCGGCCTTGCCCGTCAGGCGCGAAGGCGCGGGTTACAGGGCGGCCTTGACCTTGTCGGCGACCTCGGCGGGCACCCAGCGGGTCCAGATCTCCTCGTGCCGTTCCAGGAACTCATAGGCGGCGTCCTCGTTGCTGGCCTGGTTCTCGACCATCCAGGCCAGCATCTCGTTGACGGTGTCGTTGCTCCAGGCGCGGGACTCGACATAGTCCATGGCCACGCCGGCCTTGTCGGCGAATTCCCTGGTCACGGCGGTATAGACGTCCGAGACCGGCCATTCCGTGACCTCGGGCTCGGCGCAATCGGGCTTGACCATGCAGCTGTCCCAGCGCTCGCGGTCGAAATCGGCCTCCAGCTCCAGCCGGGTCATGTCATGCTGGCCCAGGATGGCGGTGGGCGCCCAGTAATAGCCCAGCCAGCCCTCGTTGCGGTTCGCCGCCCGCGCGATCGAGCCGTCCAGCGCCGCGGCCGAGCCGGAATCGACCAGCTCGAACCCCTTTTCCGCCGCGCCCGATCCGACGAACTGGTTGCGGTTGATCGCCTGGCAGGCCCAGCCCGAGGGGCAGCCGAACCAGGCGCCCTTGCTGCCGTCCTCGGCACCGGGGAACAGCTCGGGATGCTCCAGCGCGTCCTCGAGCGTGCGGATGTCGTGTTCCTCGGCCAGCCAGGTCGGCACCCAGATGCCCTCGACCCCGCCGTCGGACAGGATCTTCGAGGCGATGACGATCCGCCCCTCTTCCACCGCCTGGTCCAGCGGTTCCTTGACGGCGTTGACCCACAGTTCGGGCGCCATGTCCGGCTCGCCCTTTTCGTTCATCGAGGCGAAGGTCGGCATGGTATCGCCCGCGACCAGCCCCACGTCGCATCCATAGCCCTCTTCAAGAATGATCTTGTCGACCCAAGCCGCCAACCCCGCCGAGGCCCAGTTCATTTCGGCGACGGTGATGCTGCCGCATTCTTCATCCGCAGCAAAGGCGGGGACGGTCAGCGCCACGAAGGCAAGCGTAGTCGAAGCAAGAAATTTGCCCATCAAACATGATCTCCGGATTTTCAACGCGCACGCGTGACGCGGCGCAGGGGGCGAAACCAACCGACGCGCGACGCCGGTCACCTCCGCGGGTCGATTGCGACCCTGTTGCGTGGAATGGGGCATGCGCCCCGATTTCGGTGGGCGATACTATACAGTTCTGTGAGAAAAGTTCAAATCCGCTTCAGGATTTTCTGCCGGCAGGGGATTTGCGCCGCATTTTCGGGACCGCAAAAGCGTCCTGGCAAGGCCAGGGGGCGCCTTGTGGCCCACCGGCCGGCCGCTACCCTGCGCGCCGCAGCCGGCATCTTGCCCAAGCCGCGAAGCTCACCACCCAAGTCGCTGATCTGGAAGAAGTGGTGGGCGACCCTGGAATCGAACCAGGCATGGGTCTCCCCGGCGGAGTTACAGTCCGCTGCCGCACCTTGCAGCACGTCGCCCGCCGAGCGCTTTCGGCGTGAAGCGGTGATTATCCCGACCGTCGGGGGGCGTCAAGCAGGGAACCGCGGAAAAGTCGCACTTCCTTGCCCCACCGCCAACCCGCCGCCACCCCGCCGCCAAGGTTGCATTCGGCGGCATTTTCTGCGCAGTCGAAACAGCAACCGGGAATGCGACATGGCCGAGAAACCACAGAAATCCAAGAAACCCGCCTGGGTCATCGACAAGGAACGCGCCCGCCGCGCCGCCGCGGCCGAAACCGTCTGGCTGTTCGGCCTGCATGCGGTGCGCGACGCGCTGGCCAACCCCCGGCGCGAAAAGCTGCGGCTGGTGGTGACGCGCAACGCGCTGGACCGGCTGGGCCCCCTGCCCGCGGAACTGACGCCCGAGATCATCGATGCCCGCGTCTTCGACCGGACGGTGCCGCTGTCGCCCGAAAGCGTCCACCAGGGCGCGGCGCTGGAGGTCAGGCCGCTGAAATGGGACAGCCTGGCCGACCTGGCGCTGTCCGGGCCGGGCCGGCCGCTGCTGGTGGCGCTGGACCGGGTGACGGACCCGCATAACGTCGGCGCCATCCTGCGCTCGGCCGAGGTCTTTGGCGCCCGCGCGGTCATCGCGCCGGCGCGCCATTCCGCGCCCGAGACCGGGGCGCTGGCCAAGACCGCCTCGGGCGCGCTGGAACGACAGCCCTACCTGCGCATCGTCAACCTGGCCGATGCGCTGATCGAGCTGCAATCCATGGGATATGTCGTGCTGGGCCTGGACGGCACCGGCACGGAAACCCTGCCGCAGGCGCTGGCGGAACTTTCGGGCCGGGCGATCTGCCTGGTCCTCGGCGCCGAGGGCCCCGGCCTGCGCGAACGCACGCGCGAGACCTGCGACCGTATCCTGCGCATTCCCTTCGCCGCAGATTTCGGCTCGCTCAACGTCTCGAACGCGGCGGCGGTGGCGCTTTACGCGGCTTCACAGAGTTGAACCCGGCCTTCACATCGGCGCTAGAACCAGCCCGCCCCGGTTGAGAATCGCCAACCGATTTGCCAGATCGAAAGCAGTCCAACCAAACCCCGCCGCACCATGATTCGTCCGATTCTCGCCAGCCTGATGCTTGCCCTGCCCGTTTCGGCGGCGTTGGCGCAGGATTGGGCATTGGACGGCATGGATCCGGTCTCATACGGCACCGAAAACGCCGCGGTTCCGGGGCGCACCGACCTGGTGACGGTCTGGCGCGGCCAGGCCTGGCATTTCGCCAGCGAACAGAACCGCAACCTTTTCGAAGCCAATCCAAAGGCTTACGCCCCCGGCCTGGGCGGGCTTTGCGTCCTGGCCCTGTCCGAAGGCCGTTCCGAGCCGGGCAATCCGCGCTATTTCGTGGTGATCGGCCAACGCACCTATTTCCTGCGCTCGGAACGCGCACGTGAGCGACTTCTTGCCGATCCGCAGCAGATCCTGATGCGCGCCAAGGCCGTCTGGACCCGCATGAATCCCTAAAATTTCACTTTTTTGCGAGCGGGGTGGAACTTTTTAGCCACGGTTCCCATTTATTTACTGAACATGGCCACGGAACGGTCATGTTCAGATCACTGTCCCTCGTTCCGCGACTTGCGCCCGGCCAGACCTCTGGACCGGGCGCTTTTTCCATGCCACTTTCGGTTGAGATCTGGGGGAGGATCAGATGAACCTGGCAGTACTTCGCGACATCGGCACCTCGCCGGTCGACGACGACATTGCGCGCATCGCCCGCACGGTGCGCTGCATTGCCATCGTGGGCCTGTCGCCGAACGAAGCGCGACCATCCTGGGGCGTGGCCCGTTACCTGAAATCGCAGGGCTATCGCATCATCCCGGTCAATCCGGGCCATGCGGGCAGCACCATCCTGGATGAACGGGTCTATCCCGACCTGCGGGCGATTCCGCCCGAGGTGGTGGTGGACATGGTGGACATCTTCCGCCGGGCCGAGGCCGTGCCCGCCATCGTCGACCAGGCGCTGGCGCATCTGCCCCGGCCTGGCACGATCTGGATGCAGCTGGGCGTCCGCCATCCGCAGGCGGCCGCACGCGCCCGCGCCCGCGGCCTGACGGTGATCGAGGATCGTTGCCCGAAGATCGAGTTCCCGCGCTTTCTTTAAGGCCATGGCGATACGAAAAAGGCCCCGGTCCAGAGGATCGGGGCCTTTCTTTTGCGCCGCCGGCGATCAAACGCCCGAATAGAGCCCTTCGTAGATCGGGCCCAGCGTGTCCACCTCGAACAGCGAGCTGACCGAGGTGCCGTTCCAGATGTTCAGGATCGCCTGGGCGAACATCGGCGCCGTCGGCACGATGCGAATGTTCGAGGCGGATTTCACCTTGTCGCTCGGCTCGATCGAATCGGTGATGACCAGCGATTTCATCACCGAGGCCTGCACCCGCTCGACCGCGGGGCCGGACAGGACGCCATGGGTGATATAGGCATGCACCTCGGTCGCGCCGTGTTCGGTCAGCACCTGCGCCGCCTTGCACAGCGTGCCGGCGGTGTCGCAGATGTCGTCGACGATGATGCAGGTCTTGCCGGTCACGTCGCCGATCACCGTCATCTCGGCCACCTCGCCCGGCTTTTCGCGGCGCTTGTCCACGATGGCCAGCGGCGCGCCGATGCGCTGCGCCAGTTCCCGCGCCCGCGCCACCCCGCCCACGTCGGGCGAGATCACCATCAGGTCCGACAGCCGCTCGCGGAAGTGATGCTTGATGTCCAGCGCAAAGACCGGCGCGGCATAAAGGTTGTCCACCGGGATGTCGAAGAAGCCCTGGATCTGCGCCGCATGCAGGTCAAGCGTCAGCACCCGGTCCACGCCCGCCTCGGTCAGCAGGTTCGCGACCAGCTTGGCGCTGATCGGCGTGCGGGCCTTGGCGCGGCGATCCTGGCGGGCATAGCCGAAATAGGGGATGACCGCGGTGATGCGCGCCGCCGAGGACCGCTTCAGCGCATCGGTCATGATCAGCAGTTCCATCAGGTTGTCATTGGCCGGGTTCGAGGTCGGCTGGATGATGAACATGTCCTCGCCGCGGACGTTCTCATAGACCTCGACGAAAATTTCCTGGTCGTTGAAACGCTCGACCCGCGCCTCGACGGGAGCGACGTTCATCCCGCGATGCATCGACATGCGCCGGGCAATGGCATTGGCCAGAGGCCGGTTCGCATTTCCCGCGATGAGCTTGGGTTCGGTCATGGCCGGCATGGGCTTTCCCTGTCTGGATTCGTGCGATTGCACCCCGCTTAGCACCGGGCTAGCCTGCCCGCAAACCCCGAGGACGAAACCATGGCGCATATCGACTATTACTTCGGCACACCCAGCCCCTGGAGCTATCTTGCCGGCAACCGGCTGGAGGAAATCGCCGCCCGCCATGGGGCGACGATCCGCTACAAGCCCGTCGATCTGCTGCAACTTTTCGACCGCACCGGCGGGGTGCGCCCCGCGAACCGCCACCCCTCGCGCATGGAATACCGCGCGCAGGAACTGCGCCGCTGGTCCCAGCACCTGGGCATGGCGCTGAACCCGAAGCCCGCCTTCTGGCCGGTGAATCCCGCCCCCTCGTCCTATGCCATCATCGCCGCGCAAGAGGCGGGCGGCGGCGACCTGGCCGGGCTGGTGCAGGGCTTTCTGCGCGCCGTCTGGGCCGAGGACGCCGACATCGCCGACGACGCGGTGATCCGCCGGACGCTGGCCGCGGCGGGCTTCGACCCGGACCTGGCCGACAAGGGCCTGTTCGTCGGCGCCGAGACCTTCGGCCGCAACCTGGAACAGGCGGTCGAGGCCGGGGCCTTCGGCGCGCCCTTCTATATCGTGCGCGAGACGGGCGAGCGGTTCTGGGGCCAGGACCGGCTGGATTTCCTCGACCGGCACCTGGCAAGCCTGTGAGCGCGCTGCACCTGAGGCGCTGGCCGGGCAACGAGGACCGCCCGGCCCTGGCGCTGCATTGCATGATGGGCAACGCGGTCTATTGGGGGCCGATCGCCGAGGCGCTGCGCGACCGTGTGCGGATCAGCGCGCCGGACCTGCCGGGCCATGGGCAAAGCCCGGACTGGCCGGGCGGCACGCCGGATTATCACACCGCCGTCACCCGCGCGGCCGCGGCGCTGATCGACCGGCCGCTGGACCTGATCGGCCACAGCATGGGCGCGACCGTGGCGCTGCGCATCGCCGTCGCCGCGCCCGAGGCCGTGCGCAGCCTGACCCTGATCGAGCCTGTGCTGTTCGCCGCCGCCCCCGAGGCGCAGAACGACGCGCTGATGGAGGATGTCGCGGCCCGGCTCGCCGCCGGGGAGGATGCCGAGGCGGCACGCGCCTTTCTTGGCATCTGGGGCGGGATCGACTGGGATTCGCAGACCGCCGCGGGCAAGGCCCGCCTGGCACGGCAGATCCACCTGGTCCAGGCCAGCAACCAAGCGCTGCGCCAGGACAGCGCCAATATCCTGCGGTCCGAGGGGCTGGAGGCCATCGACGCGCCCGTGCTGATCGTCATGGGCGAGGATTCGCCCGCCGTGATCCCGGCCATCGCCGATGCGCTGGCGGCACGGCTGCCCGATGTCGCGCGCGCGCGCGTTCCCGGCGCCGGCCATATGTTGCCGATCACCCATCCGCGGCAGGTGGCCGAGCTGATCGGGCTGAACCTGGACCGCGCCTGACCGGGGTCAGTCCAGATTCCAGTCGTCCTCGTGCCGCAAGGGGCCGATGGCCATCCAGCTGGCGCGCACGCGGGCGACGCGGGTATCGCCCCAGGTGCTGAACTGCAGCTCGAACCCCTCGGCGGTGATGTTCACCGCCTGAATGTCGGCGCGCTGGTTGGCATTGCCGTCCACGTCCCACATGCTCAGCGAGACATGCACCACGGGCGGCTCGACGAAGCGTTCGTCGAAGCGCACGGAACGCAGCTCGACCCGCGGCCCCTGCCCTGTCCACATCGGCCCGCCGCTCTCGAAGGCCGAGAACATCTCGGTCGAGCCATTGGCGACACCGACGGCGAAATATCCGAAACGTCGCACCCCTTACCCCTCCCCCATGCCATGAAAAAATGATGGCACAAGTAGATAAAGCCCCGGAAAACCGGGGCTTACCATAGTTTTCATCAATTCCCGGTTAATGCGGGAAATTCGCCTGGTTCGGGTCAAGCCCGATATGCGTGCCAAGCGCCTCCATGTCGGCCAGAAGCTTGACCGCCGCGGCGACCAATTCCTCGCCGGCAGTTTCGCGTTCCTTGGCGACTTCGACGCGACGACGGGCCTGGGCCATCATCTCGTTGAAGACCGCCTGCGTCATCTCGGCGCGGGGATGCCCGCGTTCGGCCAGCAGGGTGACGGAGTCGTTGTTGATCTCGGCGAAGCCGCCGGTCACTGCGAATTCCGTCGCGGACCCGTCCCCTGCCACCACGGTCACCAGACCGGGGCGCAGGTTGACGATGGCCGGCGCATGGCCGGGCATCGCCGTCAGGTCGCCATCGGCGCCGGGCAGGCGCACCTCGCGCACCGGGACGGAAACCAGGTTCCGTTCCGGCGAGACGAGGTCGAACTGCATCGTGTCGGCCATGTCGCCCCCTTACGCCGCGTCAGCGGCGAGACGCTGAGCCTTGGCTTTCACTTCCTCGATGCCGCCGACCATGTAGAAGGCCGCTTCCGGCAGGTGATCGTATTCGCCGGCCACGACCGCCTTGAACGAGGCGATGGTATCCTCCAGCGGCACCTGCACCCCGTCCGAGCCGGTGAAGACCTTGGCCACGTCGAAGGGCTGCGACAGGAAACGCTGGATCTTCCGGGCGCGGGCCACGGTCAGCTTGTCCTCTTCCGACAGTTCGTCCATGCCGAGAATGGCGATGATGTCCTGCAGCGATTTGTATTTCTGCAGGATCCCCTGGACGTCGCGGGCGACCTGGTAATGCTCTTCGCCGACGATCGCCGGATCGAGGATCCGCGAGTTCGAGTCGAGCGGGTCCACGGCCGGATAGATGCCCAGTTCCGAGATCGCGCGCGACAGAACGGTCGTGGCGTCCAGGTGGGCAAAGGTCGTGGCCGGCGCCGGGTCGGTCAGGTCGTCGGCCGGAACATAGACGGCCTGGATCGAGGTGATCGAGCCGTTCTTGGTCGAGGTGATGCGTTCCTGCATCGCGCCCATGTCCGTGGCCAGCGTCGGCTGGTAGCCCACGGCCGAGGGGATGCGGCCCAGAAGCGCCGACACTTCCGAACCCGCCTGGGTGAAGCGGAAGATGTTGTCGACGAAGAACAGAACGTCGGTGCCGGTCGCGTCGCGGAACTGCTCGGCCAGGGTCAGGCCGGTCAGCGCCACGCGCATCCGCGCCCCCGGAGGCTCGTTCATCTGGCCATAGACCAGCGCCACCTGCGATTCCGCCAGGTTGTCCGGCTTGATGACGCCCGATTCCACCATCTCGTGATAGAGGTCGTTGCCTTCGCGGGTCCGCTCGCCGACGCCGGCGAACACCGAATAGCCCGAGTGCACCTTGGCGATGTTGTTGATCAGTTCCATGATCAGAACCGTCTTGCCCACGCCGGCGCCGCCGAACAGGCCGATCTTGCCGCCCTTGGAATAGGGGGCCAGCAGGTCGATCACCTTGATGCCCGTCACCAGGATCTCGGACGCGGTCGCCTGGGCGGCGAAGTCCGGGGCCGGCTGGTGGATGGCGCGCTTGTCCGTTGCGACCAGCGGCTCGCCTTCGTCCACCGGCTCGCCGACGACGTTCAGGATGCGGCCGAGCGTCACGTCGCCGACCGGAACCATGATCGGGCCGCCGGTGTCACGCACCGGCAGGCCGCGGACCAGACCTTCGGTCGCGTCCATGGCGATGGTGCGGACGGTGTTCTCGCCCAGGTGCTGGGCTACTTCCAGCACCAGGCGCTTGCCGTTGTTCTCGGTTTCCAGAGCGTTCAGAATCGCAGGAAGCTGGCCGTCGAACTGCACGTCGACGACGGCGCCGATCACCTGCGTGATTTTTCCATTGGCCTCTGCCATGTCTCTACCTCTACGTGTCAGAGCGCCTCTGCGCCCGAGATGATTTCAATCAGTTCCTTGGTGATCGCGGCCTGACGCGAACGGTTGTATTCCGTCGTCAGCCTGTCGATCATGTCGCCGGCGTTGCGCGTGGCGTTGTCCATGGCGGTCATCCGCGCGCCCTGTTCGGACGCGGCATTCTCCAGCAGCGCCGCAAAGACCTGCGTCGCGACCGAGCGCGGCAGAAGGTCGTTCAGGATCGCGCTTTCATCCGGCTCGTAATCGTAGAGCGCCGAGGCCGCGGCCTCGCCCTCCTCGACCACGGCGGGGATGATCTGCCTTGCGGTCGGAACCTGGCTGATCACCGTTTCGAAGCGGTTGTAGAACAGCGTCGCCACGTCGAACTCGCCGGCGTCGAAGCGGTCGAGGATCTCGTCCGCGATCTGGCGCGCGTTCTCGTAGCCGATGCGCTTGACCTCGCTCATGTCGACGTGATGGACGAAGAGGTCGCTGTATTCGCGCTTCAGCTGCTCGCGGCCCTTCTTGCCGACGGTCAGGATCGACACCTGCTTGCCCTGCGCCAGCAACTCTTGCAGGCGCTGGCGGGCGAGCTTGACGATGGACGAGTTGAACCCGCCCGCAAGCCCGCGCTCCGAGGTCATCACCACCAGCAGGTGGCGGCGGTCTTCGCCGGTCCCTGCCAGCAGCCGCGGCGCCATGTCCGAGCCCGCCGCCGCAGCGGTCAGCCCGGCCATCACCGAGGCCATCCGGTCGGCATAGGGACGCGCAGCCTCCGCCGCTTCCTGCGCGCGGCGCAGTTTCGCGGCGGCGACCATCTGCATCGCCTTGGTGATCTTGCGCGTGTTCTTGACGCTGCCGATCCGGTTCTTGAGATCCTTGAGGCTGGGCATCTATCCCTCCTCTCAGGCGTAGGTCTTGGCGTAGCCGTCCAGCGCTGCCTTGATCGCATCCTCAAGCTCGCCCGCCACCTTGCGGTCGTTCCTGGTCATGTCCTCAAGCAGATCGGCCTTCTGGTTGCGCAGATACTGGATCAGCCCCTGCTCCCATTTGGTCACGTCGCGGACCGGGATGCCGTCCAGGTAGCCCTTGGTGCCGGCATAGATGACGATGACGATCTCGGCATTGGTCAGCGGCGAATATTGCGGCTGCTTCATCAGCTCGGTCAGGCGCGCGCCGCGGTTCAGCAGCTTCTGCGTCGCCGCGTCGAGGTCCGAGCCGAACTGCGCGAAGGCCGCCATCTCGCGATACTGCGCCAGCTCCAGCTTGACCGGGCCCGCGACCGACTTCATCGCCTTGGTCTGGGCGGCCGAGCCCACGCGCGACACCGAAAGGCCGGTGTTCACGGCCGGGCGGATGCCCTGGAAGAACAGTTCGGTTTCCAGGAAGATCTGGCCGTCGGTGATCGAGATCACGTTGGTCGGGATATAGGCCGACACGTCGCCCGCCTGGGTCTCGATGATCGGCAGCGCGGTCAGCGAGCCGGCACCGTTGGCCTCGTTCAGCTTGGCCGAACGCTCCAGCAGGCGCGAGTGCAGGTAGAAGACGTCGCCCGGATAGGCTTCGCGCCCCGGCGGACGGCGCAGCAGCAGCGACATCTGGCGATAGGCCACGGCCTGCTTGGACAGGTCGTCATAGATGATCAGCGCATCCATGCCGTTGTCGCGGAAATATTCGCCCATGGCGGTCGCCGAATAGGGCGCGAGATACTGCATCGGCGCCGGGTCCGAGGCGGTCGCGGCCACGACGGTGGTGTAGGCCATGGCGCCGGTCTCTTCCAGCTTCTTCACCAGCTGGGCCACGGTCGAGCGCTTCTGGCCGACGGCGACATAGATGCAGTGCAGGGTCTTCATGCCATCGGCCTCGCGGCCGTTGTAGTTCGCCTGGTTCAGGATGGTGTCCAGCGCGATGGCGGTCTTGCCGGTCTGGCGGTCGCCGATGATCAGCTCGCGCTGGCCGCGGCCGACCGGGATCATGGCGTCCACCGACTTCAGGCCGGTCGCCATCGGCTCGTGCACCGACTTGCGCGGCATGATGCCGGGGGCCTTCACGTCGGCGACGCGGCGCTCGGAGGCGTTCAGCGGGCCCTTGCCGTCGATCGGGTTGCCCAGCGCGTCCACGACGCGGCCCAGCAGTTCCTTGCCGGCGGGGACTTCCACGATGGCGCCGGTGCGCTTGACGGTGTCGCCTTCCTTGATGTCGCGGTCGTCGCCGAAGATCACGACGCCGACGTTGTCGGTTTCAAGGTTCAGCACCATGCCGCGGATGCCGCCGGGGAACTCGACCATCTCGCCGGCCTGAACCTTGTCCAGGCCATAGACGCGGGCGATGCCGTCACCGACGGACAGCACCTGCCCGACCTCGGCCACCTCGGCGTCCTGACCGAAATTCTTGATCTGATCCTTGAGGATGGCCGAGATTTCGGCTGCCTGGATTCCCATTATCCGACCTCTTTCATAGCATTCTGGAGGGAGGCGAGCTTCGAGCGGATCGAGCTGTCGATCATCTGCGAGCCCAGTTTGACGATCATGCCGCCGATGAGGCTTTCATCGACACGCGCGTTCAGTTTCACCTTCTTGCCCGATTTCACGGCCAGCGTATCCGCAAGGCGGGCCTTCTGTTCGTCCGTCAGCGCCTGGGCGCTGACCACGTCGGCGGTGACTTCGCCCTTCGCATCGGCGATCAGGCTGCGCAGCTTGGCCAGCAGCTGCGGCAGGGCGAACAGCCGGCGGTTGCGGGCCATCAGGCGCAGCGTGTTGGCCAGTTCGGGCGAAAGCCCCATGCGGCCGGCAAGCGCGCCGATCGCAGTTTCCTGCTGCTGGCGGTCGTAGAGGGGCGAGAGGGTCAGATCGCGCAGATCCTGGCTGGCGTCATAGGCCGAGGCCAGATCGTCGATCTGGGCGGACAGGGCGTCGATGCCGCCCGAGTCCCTGACCAGATCGAACAGGGCCTGCGCGTAACGCCCGGCGATATCAGCGGAAATCGAAGCGGAATTGGCCACGGTCATCCTTCCGGTTAGCGCAAGCTCCGCAGGCGGGCCGGCGGGCGGGCCGGTCTGTCGCGGAGCGCGGGTCAAGGGCAGGCCCTGGCACAATACGGCTGGAGCCTTCCCGAAATCTGCGGCGTCTCTAGCAGGTGATTTTCCCTGCCGCAACCGCCTTGAACACGGAAAAATGAGCGTTTGCGGCCCTTGGCCGAGGACAGCCTGCGACCGATTGCGCAAACAGCCCGCCCCTCCGGCCGCTCGCGCGTGCGCAGAGCCGCGACGCGGTGCCGGCAGCCGGGGGGATTCGCCCGCCCGTCCGCTCAGCCCGAGTCAGCCCGAGCCCCGCGCCGTGCGCCCGGCGCCTTGCCCCGCCGGCCGCGGCCGGGCGATGCCTCCCAGCACGTCGAGCGGGCTGGGCACGCTGACGCGCCGCCCCGGCCCGACCGGGGCCTGCACCTGCTTGCTGAACTCGGTCAGCACCACGCCCGCGACCAGGACCTGGCTGATGCGGAGCCCGGCACGTTCCCACATCTGCGCGCTCTTCAGCCAGAACCGCCGGTCCGAGGGCGGGATGTAGAGCGCGGCCCCCGTGCGCTCGGTCACGAAGCCGGCCTCGCGGGCCTGCACCTCCAGCTGCCCCGCGGTATAGCTGCGCCCGAAGCCGAAGGGCGTCGTCTCGGACCGCGCCCACAGCCCGGCGCGGTTCGGCACCATCACCAGCAGCCGCCCGCCCGGACCCAGCACGCGCCAGGCCTCGTCCAGCAGGACGAAGGGATGGTCCGCCGTCTCCAGCGCATGCAGCAGCACCAGCCGGTCCACGCTGCCGGTGTCCAGCGGCCAGGCCGTCTCCTCGCACAGGACCGAGCAATTGGGCAGTCCGGCCGGCCAGGCCATCACCCCCTGCGGCCCCGGCATCAGCGAGACGACCCGCCGCGCCCGCCCCAGCCAGGGCCGCAGCAGCGGCGCGGCAAAGCCATAGCCGGCCACGGTCATGCCCTGCACCTGCTCGGTCGGCCACAGCCCGGTCAGCCGGTCGCGCAGCACCCGCTGCACCACCCGGCCCAGGGGGCGGTTGTAATAGAATTTCCGCAGCTCATAGACGTCGTGATGCATTGCGCCTCCCGCCTCGCGAGGCCAGACTGCGGCAAAGAGAGGAATTTGCCAATGCCGCTGGAACTGGTCCCCGTCCGCTGCCTGACCGACAACTATGCCTGGCTCGTGCATGGCAACGGGCGGACCGCGCTGGTCGATGCGCCCGAGGCCGCGCCCATCCTGGCGGAACTGGCGGCGCGCGGCTGGTCGCTGGACCAGATCGCGCTGACCCACCACCATGCCGACCACATCCAGGCGGTGCCCGAACTGGTCGCGCAGACCGGCGCCGCGGTGATCGGCAATGCCGAGGATGCCGCCCGGCTGCCGCCGCTGGACCACGCCGTGCGGCCCGGCGAACGCTTCGCGCTTTGCGGTGAGGAGGCCGAGGTGATCGACGTCTCGGGCCATACCGTCGGCCATGTCGCCTTCCACCTGCCCGGCTCGGCCATGGTCTTTACCGCCGACAGCCTGATGGCGCTCGGCTGCGGCCGGCTGTTCGAGGGCGATGCCGCGATGATGTGGGCCAGCCTCTCGCGCCTGAACGCCCTGCCGGCGGAAACCCTGGTCTGCTCGGGACATGACTATTGCCGCGGCAACGGCGCCTTCGCCCTGTCGGTCGATCCCGGCAATGCGGCGCTGCGCGAAAGGCTGGCCGACACGGCGGCCGGCGGGCGGCCCTGCGCCCCCTCGACCCTGGCCGAGGAACGGGCGACCAACCCCTTCCTGCGGGTCGCGGAACTGGCGGATTCCCTTGGCCTTGCCGGCGCGCCCGAGGCCGCGGTCTTTGCCGAGCTGCGCGCCAGGAAGGATCGGTTCTGAGGTGTTTTCGCAACGCAGCAAGGACAAAGGGCCGGAACCGGCCCCCTGTCCCGCCATGGCGTTCGCCCAGGGCGACATGCTTGAAATTCGGCCAGGGGAACATCACATCTGCCTCAACCACGGGAAATTCGGCAGGGGCGGACGCAAATACCGCTTGAACTGCGCCGCAATCCACCAAATCTTAACTGTATCGTGACAGTCTGGTCAGGTGGACCGCTAAATCTGGCGGCCCATACCGCCAGCCGACTGACAGGAGCTTGAAGTGCCGTCCTTTTCGACCTCGCTGGAACAGGCCATCCATGCCGCGCTTGCGCTGGCCAACGAACATCGCCATGAGCTTGCCACGCTTGAACACCTCCTGCTCGCGCTGACGGAAGAACCCGATGCCGTGAAGGTGATGCGGGCATGCAATGTCGATCTGGACGAGTTGCGCCGCATGCTGGTCGAGTTCATCGAGGACGACCTTTCGACCCTCATCACCGATGTCGAGGGTTCCGAGGCCGTCCCCACCGCCGCCTTCCAGCGCGTGATCCAGCGCGCCGCGATCCATGTGCAAAGCTCGGGCCGGACCGAGGTGACGGGGGCGAACGTCCTTGTCGCCATCTTCGCCGAGCGCGAATCCAACGCCGCCTTCTTCCTGCAAGAGCTGGACATGACGCGCTATGACGCGGTGAATTTCATCGCCCATGGCGTCGCCAAGAACCCCTCCTTCTCGGAAAACCGCCCGGTCCAGGGCGCCGAGCAGCAGGCCGAGCAGGCCCAGGCCGAAACCGCCCAGCCCAAGGACGAATCGGCGCTGGCGAAATATTGCGTCGACCTGAACAAGAAGGCCGCCAAGGGCGACGTCGATCCGCTGATCGGCCGCGCCGACGAGGTCGAGCGCTGCATCCAGGTGCTGTGCCGGCGTCGCAAGAACAACCCGCTGCTGGTCGGCGATCCCGGCGTCGGCAAGACCGCCATCGCCGAGGGGCTGGCGCTCAAGATCACCCGCGGCGAGACGCCGGACGTGCTGGCCGGCTCGACCATCTTCTCGCTCGACATGGGGGCGCTGCTGGCCGGCACCCGCTATCGCGGCGATTTCGAGGAACGGCTGAAGGCCGTCGTCAAGGAACTCGAGGACCATCCCGACGCCATCCTCTTCATCGACGAGATCCATACGGTGATCGGCGCCGGTGCCACCTCGGGCGGCGCCATGGACGCCTCGAACCTGCTCAAGCCGGCGCTGGCCGGCGGCAAGCTGCGCTGCATGGGCTCGACCACCTACAAGGAGTTCCGCCAGCATTTCGAAAAGGACCGGGCGCTGTCGCGCCGCTTCCAGAAGATCGACGTGAACGAGCCGACCGTGCCCGACACGATCAAGATCCTGATGGGGCTGAAGCCCAGTTTCGAAAAGCACCACGACCTGCGCTATACCAATGACGCGATCAAGATGGCGGTCGAGCTTTCGGCGCGCTACATCCACGACCGCAAGCTGCCCGACAAGGCCATCGACGTGATCGACGAGGCCGGTGCGGCGCAGCATCTGGTCGCGGAAAGCAAGCGCCGCAAGACCATCGGCCCCAAGGAGATCGAGGCGGTGGTGGCCAAGATCGCCCGCATCCCGCCCAAAAGCGTCTCCAAGGACGATGCGGCGGTGCTGAAGGATCTGGACGCGACGCTCAAGCGGCTGGTCTTCGGCCAGGACGCGGCGATCGAGGCGCTGTCCTCGGCGATCAAGCTGGCGCGGGCGGGCCTGCGCGAACCCGAAAAGCCGATCGGCAACTATCTCTTCGCCGGCCCCACCGGCGTCGGCAAGACCGAGGTGGCCAAGCAGCTCGCCTCGACGCTGGGGGTGGAGCTGCTGCGCTTCGACATGTCGGAATACATGGAAAAGCACGCGGTCAGCCGGCTGATCGGCGCACCTCCGGGCTATGTCGGCTTCGACCAGGGCGGGCTTCTGACCGACGGGGTGGACCAGCATCCGCATTGCGTGCTGCTGCTCGACGAGATCGAAAAGGCGCACCCGGATGTCTACAACATCCTGCTGCAGGTCATGGACCACGGCAAGCTCACCGACCATAACGGCCGGCAGGTGGATTTCCGCAACGTGATCCTGATCATGACCTCGAATGCGGGCGCGGCGGACCAGGCCAAGGCCGCCTTCGGCTTCGGCCGCGAACGCCGCGAGGGCGAGGATACCGCCGCCATCGAGCGCACCTTCACGCCCGAGTTCCGCAACCGGCTGGATGCGGTCATCAGCTTCGCGCCGCTCTCGCGCGAGGTGATCGTGCAGGTGGTCGAGAAATTCGTCCTCCAGCTCGAGGCCCAGCTGATCGACCGCGGCGTCCATATCGAACTGAGCCCCGAGGCCGCCGACTGGCTGGCCGAACGCGGCTATGACGAAAAGATGGGCGCGCGCCCCCTCGGCCGGGTGATCCAGGAATCGATCAAGAAGCCCCTGGCCGAGGAACTCCTGTTCGGCCGCCTGACCAAGGGCGGCGTGGTCCGGGTGCGGATCGAGGACGACAAGCCCGTCTTCGACATCACCGGCCCCGAGACGCCCAGGATCAGCAACTCCAAGCCGCCGCTGCTGACGGCGGACTGATCGCCGATCCCGGAAAGACAAAGGCGGCGCACCCCTCGCGCCGCCTTTCCTCTGCGTCGCAAGTCCTCTGCGTCGCAGGGGCCGCCCGGCTTTTCTTCCGTGTGGAAATATCCCGGGGGTCCGGGGGCAGCGCCCCCGGCGCAGCCGCGCCGTTCGGCCGCACCCGATCCTCCGCCAGGCCCGATCCCGACCGCCCCGGCCTTCTACCCCTTGGCCCTGCCTTCCTTGATCTTCGCCGCCAGCTCCTTGGCGATGGCGAAGCTGCCCTTGATGCGCTCGGCGTCGGTCGGCCAGTCGCGCAGGACGACGATGCGGTTATCCGTCACCTTGGCCTGGCCGCGCTGGTCGTGGATGAACTCGACCAGCCCGGCCGGGTTCGGGAACTTGTCGCCGTGGAACTGGATGGTCGCGCCCTTGGGCCCGGCATCCAGCCGGGCGATATTCGCCCGCTTGGCCATGGCCTTGATGCGGATGACCAGCAAAAGCGTGTTCACCTCGCGCGGCAAGGGGCCGAAACGGTCGATCAGCTCGGCCGCGAAACCCTCCAGCTCGACCTTGCTGGTCAGCTCGGCCAGGCGGCGATAAAGCCCCAGCCGCACGTCCAGGTCGGGAACATAGCTTTCCGGGATCGTCACCGGCACGCCCAGGTTCAGCTGCGGCGCCCATTCGTCCTCGGGCGTGCCCTCGATCTCGCCGGATTTCAGCTTGGCGATGGTCTCCTCCAGCATCTGCTGGTAAAGCTCGAAGCCGACCTCCTTGATATGGCCCGACTGCTCCTCGCCCAGAAGGTTGCCGGCACCGCGCAGGTCCAGGTCCTGCGAGGCCAGGTTGAAGCCGGCGCCCAGGCTGTCGATGGCGCCCAGGAATTTCAGCCGCCGCATCGCCTGCGGGGTCAAGGGCACCCGCGGCTTGGTGGTCAGGTAGCAATAAGCCCGCGTCTTGGAGCGCCCGACCCGGCCGCGGATCTGGTAAAGCTGCGCCAGGCCGAACATGTCGGCGCGCCAGACCACCATGGTGTTCGCGGTCGGGATGTCCAGCCCCGATTCGACGATGCTGGTCGCCAGCAGCACATCGGCGCCGCGGTCGTAGAAGGCATTCATCCGCTGGTCCAGGTCGCCCGCCGCCAGCTGGCCATGGGCGACGATGGTGCTGGCCTCCGGCACATGCTCGCGCAGCCATTCCTCGACGTCGGGCAGGTCGGCCAGCCGCGGCACGACGAAGAAGCTCTGCCCGCCGCGATATTTCTCGCGCAGCAGCGCCTCGCGGATGGTCACGCCGTCGAACTCGGACACATAGGTGCGGATCGCCAGGCGGTCCACCGGCGGCGTGCCGATGATCGACAGATCCCGCACCCCGGTCAGCGACAGCTGCAAGGTGCGCGGGATCGGCGTCGCGGTCAGGGTCAGGACGTGGATGTCGCTGCGCAGCTCCTTCAGCCGCTCCTTGTGCCCGACGCCGAAATGCTGCTCCTCGTCGACGATCAGCAGGCCCAGGGTCTTGAAGCGCACCTGTTTCGCCAGCACGGCATGGGTGCCGACGACGATGTCCACCGTGCCCTCGGCCAGGCCCTTGCGGGTCTCGGCCGCGTCCTTGGCGGAGACGAAGCGCGACAGCGGCCGGACATTGATCGCCGTGCCGCGGAAGCGCTCGGCAAAGGTGCGGAAGTGCTGGCGCGCCAGCAGCGTGGTCGGCGCCACCACGGCGACCTGCCGGCCCTGCGAGGCGGCGATGAAGGCCGCGCGCATGGCGACCTCGGTCTTGCCGAAGCCCACGTCGCCCACGACCAGCCGGTCCATGGGCCGGCCGGCGGCCAGATCCTCGGCCACGTCGGCGATGGCGGCGGCCTGATCCTCGGTCTCGGCATAGGGGAAGCGGGCGGCGAAGCTTTCGATCTCGTGATGCTCGGGCTCCAGCACCGGGGCGGGCCGCAGCAGGCGTTCGGCCGCGACGCGCATCAGCCGGTCGGCGATCAGCTTGATGCGTTCCTTGAGGCGCGCTTTCCGCGCCTGCCAGGCGCCGCCGCCCAGCTTGTCGAGCAACCCTTCCTCGTGCCCGTAGCGGCTGAGCAGCTCGATATTCTCGACCGGCAGGTAAAGCCGGTCGCCGCCGGCATATTCCAGCGCCACGCAATCATGCGGCACGCCAAGCGCCTGGACGGTCTCCAGCCCGGTATAGCGGCCGATGCCGTGTTCGACATGCACGACCAGGTCGCCGGGGCTCAGCATCGTGGTATCGCGCAGGAAATTCTCGGCCTTGCGGCGGCGCTTGGCCCCCCGGATCAGCCGGTCGCCCAGCACGTCCTGTTCCGAGATCACCGCCAGCGCCCCGGTGGCCGCGCCGTCCGAGGTAAAGCCCTCCTCCAGCGGCCAGACCGCCAGGCCAAGCGCACCGGGCTGGTCGGGCAGCTCGCGCAGGTCGGCGATGGGCTGGGCGCCCTTGATGCCCTCATCGGCGATCAGCCCGGCCAGGCGTTCGCGCGCCCCTTCCGAGAAGCTGGCGATGATCACCCTGCGCGAGGCTTGAAGATTTCGAATATGATCGGCAAGAGCCTTGAAAAGATTTCCCTTCTCGGCCTGGCGCTCGGGAGCGAAATTGCGCCCGACGCGACCGCCGGCATCCAGCACGCCCGGACCCGGCGGCTGCGGCAGAACCGAAAGGCGCAGCACCCGATGCGCGGCCAGCCAGCGCGCCCATTCGGCCTCGTCCGGGAACATGCCGGAGGGCGGCACGGGGCGATAGACCGTGTCGGTGCCGCCCTTGCGGGCCAGCGCCTCGCGCCGCGCCGCGAACTGCTCGGTGATCGTGTGCCAGCGCGCGTCGCGCACCTGCTCCAGATGGTCGTCCGCCACCACCGAAGCGCCGGGCAGATAGTCGAACAGGCTTTCCAGCCGCGCATGGAACCAGGGCAGCCAATGCTCCATGCCGGCCATCTTGCGGCCGGCGCTGATGCCCTCGTAAAGCGGATCGTTGGCGCCGCCGCCATATTCGGCGCGGTAGTTCTGGCGAAAGCGGGTGATGGCGGCTTCGTCCAGGATCACCTCGGACATGGGCGCAAGCTCGACGCGGTCGAGCTTTTCGATGGAACGCTGTGTTTCTGCGTCGAATCTGCGCGCACCGTCCAGGACGTCGCCGAACATGTCCAGCCGGATCGGCCCGGATTCGCCTGGCGGGAAGATGTCGATGATGCCGCCGCGGACGGCGAAATCGCCCGGCTCGGTCACGGTCGGGGCCTGCGAGAATCCCATGCGGGCCAGGAAGGCGCGCAAGGCGCCTTCGTCCATGCGGTCGCCCACCGCGGCCGAGAAGCCGGCGCCGCGCAGCACCTCGCGCGCGGGCACGCGCTGCATGGCGGCCGAAAGCGTGGTCAGCACCACGAACGGCCCCTTCAGCGCGCCATGCGCCAGCGCCGTCAGCACCGCCATGCGCGCGGCCATCACCGCCCCCGCGGGCGAGACGCGGTCATAGGGCGTGGTGTCCCAGGCCGGGAACTCCAGCATCGCGGCCGAGGGCGCAAAGAAGCCCAGCGCCGCCCGCATCGCGGCCATGCGCCGGTCGTCGCGGGCGATGTGGATGACGGGATTGCCGCGGGCCAGTTCGCGCGCGACCAGCGCGGCGTCCATGCCCTCGGGCGCGCCGGACAGGGTCAGGTGTTCGGGAAGCGGTGCCATGCGCCCCGAGGTAAAGCCGGCATCGGCGAAGTCAAGAGCGGTTCAGAAGCCGAAGGGATGCACGATCATCCAGAGCGCGCCATAAAAGGCGGTCAGCGCCACCACAAGGACCGACATGGCCAGGATCACCATCCGGTGCCGGCGCATCAGCCGCGCGGCCTCGGCCCCGGCCTCGTTGACCGGCTGGCCCACCTCGGCGCGGGCCAGCACCGCGCGCAGGCGCCGCGCCAGCCGCAGCTCCAGCCCGAAAAGCAGGGCGAAGGGCAGGACCAGCAGCACCAGCGCCTGCGCCATCTCCAGCCCGTAGCCAAAGCCCAGGATGGCCAACGTGGTCAGCAGGAACGAGCCCAGCCCCAGCAGGATCGCGCCCTCGCGCCGGTCGATGCGCCAGCGCGGCAGGGTCAGCGACAGCCAGTCGAGCAGCGCCAGGGCGGCCGGGTCGTCCCTGGGGCCCGGCTCGGCGCCGACGGCCCCGGAAATCACGTCCGAGGGCACGCCCAGGATGCGGCGCCCCGCCATGGTCCAGGCCAGAGTCAGGATCACCCAGAACCAGATCGAGCCGAAGGACCGGCTGTCCAGCAGGGCGAGGATTCCCTCGGGTCGGGGCACGTCTTCTCCTTGCAGCGGTTGCGCAGGGCAAACTAACCGGGCCTGGGGCAAAGGAAAACCTCGATTTTCGCCGCCGGGCGGCAAGGGGTTGCGCGGCGCGGGGCATGGGTGCAGGTTCGGGCCAGATCCTTGCAAGCCACAGGCCCCGCCCATGTCCCCGACCCCGATCACCGCCCCCTTCCCCGCCAGCCGCCTGCGCCGGCTGCGCCGCACGCCCGCGCTGCGCGCGATGGTGACGGAAACGACCCTGACCCCCGCCAACCTGATCTGGCCGATCTTCGTGACCGAGATCGCCGGCGGCGAGGGCGAGATCCCCTCGATGCCGGGCGTCGAGCGGCTGACGCTGAACGGCGCCAAGCGCGCGGCGGAAACCGCGATGCGGCTGGGCATCCCGGCGATCTGCATCTTTCCCCACTCCGACCCGGAGCTGAAGACCGAAAGCTGCGAGCGCGCCTGGGATCCCGACAACATCGGCAACCGCGCCATCCGCGCCATCAAGGAGGTCGCGCCCGAACTGGCGGTGATGACTGACATCGCGCTGGACCCCTATAACGCCAACGGCCATGACGGGCTGGTGCGCGACGGGGTGATCCTGAACGACGAGACCGTCGAGGCGCTTGGCCGCATGGCGCTGGTCCAGGCCGAGGCGGGGGCGGACATCCTGGGCCCCTCGGACATGATGGACGGGAGGATCGGCGCGCTGCGCGGGCTGCTGGAGCAAAACGGCCACAAGGACGTGGCGATCCTGTCCTATGCGGCGAAATTCGCCAGCGGCTTCTATGGCCCGTTCCGCGACGCGGTGGGCGCCTCGGGGCGGCTGGTGGGCGACAAGAAGACCTATCAGGTGAACCCCGCCAACCGCGAAGAGGCAATGCGCTGCGTCGCCCGCGACCTGGCCGAGGGCGCCGACATGGTCATGGTCAAGCCGGGCATGCCCTATCTGGACATCTGCCGCATGGTCCGCGACCAGTTCGCGGCGCCGACCTTTGCCTATCAGGTCAGCGGCGAATATGCGATGATCGAGGGCGCGATCCGCAACGGCTGGCTGTCGCGCGAGGTGGTGGTGGAAAGCCTGCTGGCCTTTCGCCGCGCCGGCTGCGACGGCATCCTGACCTATTACGCGCCGCAGGTGGCCGAAAGGCTGGCGTGAGGGCGCGCGCCCGTCTATCATCGCGGCCTTGACAGGCGGGGCAACCGCCGAACAGGGAACGAGGGCTAGGATGATGTATTCCAACGGGATGAGCCGGCGCCTGCTGCTGCTGGGCGGCGCGGCGCTGGGGCTGGCGGGCTGTTCGAACGCGATCGGGCAGGATGCGCCCTCGCGGCTGGACGCGCGCGTCGATGCGACGCGGGACTTCCTGCTGCGCAGCTATCCCAATGTCGCGCCCATGGTGCAGAACGCCAAGGGCGTGCTCTACATGCCGCTGATGACCGAGGCAGGCTTCGGCGTCGGCGGCGCCTATGGCCAGGGCGCGCTGCGCATCAACGACGTGACGGTGGACTACTATTCGGCGGCGCAGGCCAGCGTCGGCTTCCAGATCGGCGCGCAGCAATATGCCCATGTGCTGATCTTCCAGACCGATGCCGCGCTGGCCGATTTCCGCCGCGCGCCGGGCTGGGTGGCCGAGGCCGGGGCCTATTACGCGCTGCCCGCCGGGGGCGTCTCGATGGGCACCGACACCATCACCGCGCAGCAGCCGGTGGTGGCGATGATCTTCGGCCAGTCGGGTCTGATGGCCGGCGCCTCGATCGCCGGGACGAAATACAGCCGCGTCATCCCCTCGACCTTCTGACCCTCGACCTTCTGAGGGCGCGCGCCAAGGCCGGACGCCCTGCCCGGCCCAGCCTTTCAGCTGCCGTGGATGATGCGGACGTAGTTGCGCGTCTCGCGATAGGGCGGCACGCCGCCGTATTTCGCCACCGCCGCCGGCCCGGCGTTATAGGCCGCCAGCGCCAGCCGCCAGCTGCCGAAGGTGTTGTACATCATGCGCAGGTAGCGCGCGCCGCCTTCCAGGTTCTGCATCGGGTCGTTGGGATCGACGCCCAGCTTGGCCGCCGTGCCCGGCATCAGCTGCGCCAGCCCCTGCGCCCCCTTGTGCGAGCGGGCCGAGGGGTTCCAGCCCGATTCCTGCTGCACCAGGCGCAGGAACAGATCCTCGGGGATGCCGTGCTTGCGCGCGACGGCACGGGCATGGGGCAGGTACTGGCTGCGCCGGTTGCCGCGATAGGCGGGGATGGCGGTGGGAATGTCCAGCTCCACCACGCTCTTGGTCGAGGTGCCGCCGGGGCGCAGCCGCGCCGATTGCTGGTATTGCGCGGCCAGGCGCGAATCCATCAGCCGGGTCTGGCGCTCGAACTGGGCCAGCCGCGACTTGCCGCTTTTCGCCTGCAGCCGCAGCCCGTCGGCCGTGGCGGGGGCGGCCAGCCCGGCCGAAAGCGCCAGGGCCATCACGGCCCGGCCCAGCTGGCGCATCATCGCCCGATCGCGTGAAAGCATCCTTGGTCCCTCATGCATGGCGTCTTCTTTTTTGCCGGCACTATAGCGCAAAGCGGGCCGCGCGCCGCAAGAGGATTTTGCCGCGCGCCGGGCGGCACCGCCATCGGCGGATTTCCGCCCATGGCCGGGGTGACGCCATTCCGCTTGCCCCCCCGCCCCCTCACGCGCTACACCCCCGCGGGAACGAAGCCAACGAAAGGGACCGCAGCATGGCTGGCAGCGTGAACAAGGTGATCCTGGTCGGCAACCTGGGCCAAGACCCGGAGATCCGCAGCTTTCCCAGCGGCGGCAAGGTCGCCAACCTGCGTATCGCGACCTCGGAGACCTGGAAGGACCGCAACACCGGCGAGCGCAAGGAGCGCACGGAATGGCACACGGTCGCCATCTATTCCGAGCCCCTGGTCCGCGTGGCCGAGCAATACCTGAAAAAGGGCTCCAAGGTCTATGTCGAGGGCCAGCTGGAGACCCGCAAATGGCAGGACCAGAGCGGCAACGACCGCTATTCGACCGAGGTGGCGCTGCGCCCCTTCCGCAGCGAGCTGCACATGCTCGACAGCCGCGGCGGCGGTGCGGCGGGCGGCGGCCGCGATGACGGCTATGGCGGCGGCGGTTACGGGGGCGGCGGCTATGGCGGCGGCGGCTCTTCGGGCGGCAGTTCCTCAGGCGGCGGGCAGTCGCAGAACCGTCCCGATTTCGACGACGACATCCCGTTCTGATCCGCGAATCCTGGGCCCGCGAACCTGGCCCCACGAATCCCGATCCCGGCCCCTCGCGGCCGGGATCTTGCGTTCAGAACCGGCTCAGCAGGTCCGAGCGGAACGAGGCGTCCAGCCGCCGCATGTAGCTTTCGGCGCAGCACATGTGGTCGTGCATGATGCGGGCGGCGGCATCGCCGTCCTCGGCACGAAAGGCGGCCAGCAATTGCCGGTGGCTTTCGATATTCGCCTCGCCGAAGATCTCGTGCTCGCGCATGCTTTCGCTGCGATAGCTGACCAGGTCGCGCAGCATGCTGTTCAGAAAGCGGCACATGAAGACCAGGATCACGTTGTCCGAGGCCTCGCAGAGGATGTCGTGGAACTCGGTCTCGGCCCGGCGCACCACGGCGCGGTCCTGGGCCGCGTTCGCCTCTTCGCAGATGCGGATGTTTTCCTCGAGCCGGCGGAAATGCGCGGGCGTCAGCTTGCCGATGACGTTGCGCGCCAGGCTGACCTCCAGCGACTGGCGCAGCTCGTAGACCTGGGCGAAGTCGATCTTCTGGAAATGCAGGTATTGCCGCAGCTGCTGGGTGACGATGTCGATCGAGGCCGGCTGGATCTCGGGCCCGCCGTTCGGACCCGAGAGCATGCGCACCAGCCCCTCGACCTCCAGCGCCTTCAGCGCCTCGCGGATGGTGCCTTTCGAGCAGCCGTAATGCTCCATCAGCGCGCGCTCATGCGGCAATCGGTCGCCGGGGTGCATGCCGTCGCGGGCGATGCGGCGGCGGATGTCCTCGGCCACCTGGTCCGACAGCTTGATGCGGGTAAGCCTGCGTTCCTTGCCTGCCGGCGCGTCCTGATCCATGCGGTCCTTCAATCCTGCCAGGTTGTCCCCAGGTCCAGCGGATATATGGGCCGGGCGAGTTTTTTGAAAGCAAACAGATCGTAATCCGAGGCGGTTACGCCCGAGCTGGCGCATTCCACCACCGCCTTGGCCAGCGGCTCGAAGACCGGACGGCAATACATGCGCGATTTCAGGTGCAGGAACCGCGCCTTGCCGGCGTCGAGGCCGAGGCAGGAAAAGCAGCCCAGGTCCAGTGGCTCGTGCGGTTCCTCGCAGATCACGATGCGCGCGGCGCCGGTGTCGAAGGCGGCGGCGCGGCCCATCGACAGCCCCTGCCCGTGATAGATCGGGCCGGCCACGCGATAGCGCCCGTCCGACAGCGCCGTGACCCGGCCCGACAGCCGCAGCGGCGGGCGCGGCGCGGGCAGGCCCTCGGCCGGGGTCTTGTTGCCCAGCCGGATCTCGGCCTCGGTTCCCTCGCCCGCGGCCAAAAGCTGCGCCACGGTCTCGGGATCGGCGACGGGACCGACCAGGATGCCCTGCTGCCCGGCGGCCAGCAGTTCCTCCAGCACGTCCATCACGTCGCAGCTGCCGCCCGACATGCAATTGTCGCCATGGTCCAGCAGCAGCACCGGGGCCGAGCCATCGGCCAGCGCGGCGGCGCGGGCGATGGATTGCGCCAGGGGTTCCTCGGCATAGACATATTCGGCGCGCCGGTGCCATGCCTCGCGGCCAAGCTCCTGCGCGACCGCGCGCGCAAGCTCGGGCGTGTCGGCGACGGTGACGATGGACAGGCCGGTCTCGGCCAGGTCGGCGATGGGAAAGCCGCCAAAGACCGTCACCGCCTGCACGCCCGGCCGCGCCTCGGCCTGCCGCGCCAGCGCGATCAGGTCGGTCATGGCGCAGTCGGTCGTCGTGTTCATGCACAGCGTCGCCGCCAGCATCGGCGGGTGGCACAGCGCCATTGCCGGGCGCGGGGCGCCGGAAAGCAGCGGTTCGAACAGGCGCACGACATGTTCGCCGGTCTCGACCATGTCCACATGCGGATAGGTCTTGAAGCCGGCGATCACGTCGCAATGGTCCAGCGTGGCTTGGGTGATATTGCCATGCAGGTCCAGCGCCACGCCGATGGGCACGCCCGGCGCGGCGGCGCGGACGCGGCGCAGCAGTTCGCCCTCGCCGTCGTCATGGCTGCGCGTGACCATGGCGCCGTGCAGGTCCAGCAGGATGCCGTCGCAGCCTTTTTCCACCGCCGCCAGGATCGCCTGCGCCATGGCCTCGAAGGCATCGTCCTCGACGGGCCCCGAGGGCATGGCATGGGCTATCAGCGGCACCTCGACCTCGGCGCCGATGCGGCGGGCGAAGGCGTAAAAGGCGCCGATGGCGGCGGGATAGGTCTCGGCCGCGGCCAGCGCGTCCTCGCCCCATTTCGGGGCAAAGGCGGCCAGCGGGGTCTTGAGCGGCGAGAAGGTGTTGGTCTCGTGGTTCAGCCGGGCCAGGACAAGGCGGGTCATGCGGCGGCCCCCTTGCGGGTCTCGGCCATGCGGCGGTCATAGTCCAGCACCGCCTCCAGCAACACCTGCGCGCCGGCGGCGCATTCCGCGGGTTCGGTCGATTCGGCGGGGTTGTGGCTCAGCCCGTCCTTGCAGGGCACGAAGATCATCGTCGTCGGCGCCTTGGCCGCGGCATGGGCGGCGTCATGGCCGGCGCCCGAGATGATGTCGCGCGTGGAATAGCCCGCCGCCTGCGCCCCCGCCCTGACCGAGGCGATGCATTCGGCGTCGAACACCACCGGCGCGGTGCGCGAGATCTGCTCCAGTCGGCTTTCCAGCCCGACCGCCCCGGCGGCATCCTGCACCAGTGCCTCGACCTCGGCCTGCATCCGGTCCAGCACCGCATCCGAGGGGTGGCGCAGGTCGATGGTGGCGCGCACCTCGCCGGGGATGACGTTGTGCGAATTGGGGCTGATCTCCAGGAAGCCGATGGTGCCCACCGCGTCCTGATGCGCCTTGGCGATGCGGTCGATGCCCTCGATCACCCGCGCCATGCCCAGAAGCGCGTTGCGGCGCATGCCCATGGGGGTCGAGCCAGTATGCGCCGCCGTGCCGGTCAGGGTCAGTTCGAACCAGCGCATGCCCTGGATGCCCTGCACCACGCCGATCTGGATGCCCTCGGCCTCCAGGATCGGGCCCTGCTCGATATGCAGCTCGAACATGGCGCCGAAGCGGACGGCGCCCGCCTTGGCCTCGCCGCGATAGCCGATGCGGTCCAGGCTGGCGCCGAAGGTGTCGCCGCGGGCGTCCGCCCGCCCGTCGCCGTATTCGCGGCTATAGACCCCGGCCCAGATCCCCGAGCCAAGCATGGCCGGCGAAAAGCGCGAGCCCTCCTCGTTGGTCCAGTTGACCAGCATCAGCGGCGCCTCGGTCTGGTAGCCGGCTGCGTCGAGCGTGCGCAGCACCTCGAGCCCCGCCAGCACCCCCAGCACGCCGTCGAACTTGCCGCCGGTCGGCTGGGTGTCCAGGTGGCTGCCCATGGCGATGGCGGGCAGGTCCGCGCGGGCGCCGGGGCGGGTGGCGAACATGTTGCCGGCCTCGTCCACGGTCATGCTCAGCCCCAGCGCGTCGCATTGCGCCCCAAGCCAGTCGCGCACGCGGCGGTCGTCCTCGGACAGCGTCAGCCGGGCGATGCCGCCGTCGGGCGTGGCGCCGATGCGCGCCGTCTCCATCAGGCTGTCCCACAGCCTTTCGGCGTCGATCGTCAGGTTGGACATGGTGGTTTCCTTCATGCCTTCACGCCCAGATAGCGGTCGATGGTATCGGGGTCGCTGCGGAACTGCTCGGCGCTGGCGCAATGCACGATGCGGCCCAGTTCCAGGATGTAGTGCCGGTCGGCCAGTTGGCTGCACACGGCCAGGTTCTGCTCGACCAGCAGGATCGGCACGCCGGCCTCGCGGATCAGGCGGATCTGGGCCACGATCTCCTCGACGATGATCGGGGCCAGGCCCTCGACCGGCTCGTCGAGCATCAGCACCTTGGGGCCGTTCAGCAGCGCGCGGGCGATCGACAGCATCTGCTGCTCGCCCCCCGAAAGCTGGCCGCCGCCGTTCTTCCTGCGCTCCTCGAGCCGCGGAAAGATGCGGTAGATGTCGCCAAGCGACCAGGGCGAGCCGCGGCGCACGGCGATGCGCAGGTTCTCCTCGACGCTGAGCAGCTGGAAGATGCCGCGGTCCTCGGGCACCAGCGACAGCCCGGCCGCGGCGATGCGATGCGCGGGCTGGCCGGTCACGTCGCGGCCCGCCAGTTCCACCCGGCCCTGCCGCGGCGCGATCAGCCCCACGGCGGTCTTCAGCGTCGTGCTTTTGCCGGCGCCGTTGCGGCCCAGCAGGGTGACGATCTCGCCCGGCCCGACCTCCAGCGTAACGCCTTGCAGGATGTGGCTCTTGCCGTAATAGCTGTGCAGATCGGTCAGTCGCAGCGCGGCGCTCATGCGATGTCCCCCGTGATCATGTTGCCCAGATAGGCGCGCTGCACCTCGGGGTCGTCGCGGACCTGGGCGGGCGGCCCCTCGACCAGCTTGCGGCCCAGCCGCATCACCGTGACCATGTCCGAGATGTTCATGACGATGCCCATGTTATGCTCGATGAACAGCACGGTATGGTCGCGGCCCAGGTCGCGGATCAGCTGCTTCATCGCCTCGATGTCGTCGATGCCCATGCCGGATGTCGGCTCGTCCAGCAGGATGACGCGCGGCCGCGCCGCCATGGCCATGCCGACCTCCAGCCGGCGCTGCTGGCCATGCGACAGCTCGCCCGCCAGCCGGTTCGACACGGGGGCAAGCGCCAGCCGCTCGATCACCTCGTCGGCGATGGCCAGCGCCTCGGCATTGGCTTCCGCCCGCCGCCAGGGCGCCAGCGCCTGCCAGGGCGTGCGGCCCTGGGCGGCCAGGCGCAGGTTCTCGCGCAGGGCCAGGTTCGGGAACAGGCTCGTGACCTGGAACGAGCGCGCGATCCCCAGCCGCACCCGGTCGTCGTCCGAGGTGTCGGTGATGTCGCGCCCGTCCAGCTCGATCCGGCCCGAGGATGCCCGCACCCGCCCGGTCAGCGCATGGAACAGCGTGGTCTTGCCCGCGCCGTTCGGCCCGATGATCGAATGGACCGAGTTGCGGCGGATCTGCAGGTCGACCTCGGCCAGCGCGTGGAAGTTGCCGTATTTGACGCCCAGGCCGCGGGTCTGCAATGCGATGTCGGTCATCTCAATGCTCCTCGGCCGGGGTTTCGGGCGCGCGCTCGCGGCGGAAGACCAGGTCGTAGCCGCGCTCGACCAGCCCCCAGAGCCCGCGTTGCAGGAACAGCGCCACCGTCACAAGCACCAGGCCCAAGAGCAGCAGCCAGCGCGGCCAGACCGTCGAGAGCGCATCGGCCAAGAGCAGGTAGAACCCCGCCCCCAGCACCGAGCCGAACAGGCTGGAGCTGCCGCCGATGATGGTCATGATCAGGATCAGCTCGCTGGTGTGGTATTCGATGTTCGACAGGGGCGCGACGCCGATCAGCATGGCATGCAGCGCACCGCCGAAGGCCGTGACCGCGCCCGAGATGGCGAAAGCCTCAAGCTTGAACAGCTTGGTCGGGAAGCCGATGGCGGCCGCCCGCCCCTCGTTCTCGCGGATCGCCAGCAGGGTGCGGCCGAAGGTCGATTGCGTGACCATGACCAGCACCGCGAAGACCGCAACGAAGCAGACGGCGACGAAGGTGTAATAGGACCACGGGCTGTTCAGCGCCGTGCCGCCGACCGAAGGACGCGGCACGCCCAAAAGGCCGTTGTCGCCGCCGGTCACGCCGCTGAACGTATAGGCGACGAAGTAGAACAGCTGCGAGAAGGCCAGCGTCAGCATGACGAAATAGACCCCCTGCCGGCGGATCGACAGCCAGCCGACCAGCGTCGCCGTGGCCGCGCCCAGCACCGCCGCGCCAGCCAGCACCAGGGGCACCGGGACCGACCAGCGCGTCAGGCAGATGCCGGCGACATAGGTGCCGATGCCGAAGAAGATGCCCTGGCCGAAGGACAGCAGGCCGGTGTAGCCCAGAAGCAGGTTGCAAGCCGCGACGACCATGGCGAAGATCAGGATCTCGGTCGCCAGGATGCCGGATTTCAGGAACAGCGGCAGCACCAGCACGGTCAGCAGCGCCAGCGCGAGCTGCGCATAGGGTTTGTCGAGCGGGTTCATGCTCATGCCCTCCCCAACAGGCCGCGGGGCATCAGCGCGATGACCAGCGCCATGCCGACATAGATCATCAGCCGCGCGCCCTCGGGCCAGAGCGTGGTCATGACGCTTTGCACCACGCCGACCAGCAGGCCCGCGACCAGCGCGCCGGTATAGCTGCCCATGCCGCCGATCACGACGACGACGAAGGCGACGGAAAGCGCCTCGATCCCCATGAAGGGCTCGACGCCCCGGATCGGCGCGGCAAGCGCGCCCGCAAGCCCGGCAAGCCCGGCGCCGAAGCCGAAGACGGCGGTGTTGATGCGCAGCGTGTTGTAGCCCAAGAGCGCCATGTTCGCCGGCGATTCGGACCCGCCGCGCACGATGGCGCCCAGCCGCGTGCCTTCGAGCAGCCACCAGAGCAGCCCGGCCAGGACGGCGGTGAAGCCGATGGTGAAGAGCCGGTATTGCGGATAGATGAAATCGCCCAGGATGACGACGCCCTGCAACCCGTCCGGCGCGGGAACCGAGCCGCCCAGCGGCCCCCAGGCGATGATGACCAGCTCCTGCACGACCAGGGCCAGGCCGACCGTCACCAGGATGTGGAAGGTATGCGGCAGCTTGTAGATGCGATGCAGCAGCACCGCCTCGATCAGCGCGGCGATGCCGGCCACGATCAGCGTGGCCAGCGGCATGGCGGCCCAGAAGCTGAAGCCGCGCATGGTCAGGTCATAGGTCAGATAGGCGCCCAGCAGGTAGAAGGCGCCATGGGCGAAGTTCACGAACTGCAACAGGCCGAAGATGACGCTGAGGCCGACGGCGAGCAGGAAATACAGCATCCCCAGACCGATGCCGTTCAGAACCTGGAATAGGTAGATCACGGGCTTCTCCTGAAACCGGGCGAAAAGGCCCCGCGCGACAGGGGTCGCGCGGGGAGGCGGGGGTTCAGGCGGGCATCTTGCAGCCGGCATCCTCGGGCGACAGGAACGACTTGCCGGCGCTGATGACCTCGGCGTAATCGTCCTTGTCGGCCATGTCGGCCTTGGCCTTGCCCTTGAGCAGGTAATAGTCCTTGATGACCTGGTGGTCGGCGGCGCGGATCTCCTCCTCGCCGGTCAGGCCCTGGTATTTCAACCCGCTCAGCGCCGCGGCGACGCCCGCGCCATCCGGCGAGCCGGCCTTGACCGCGGCTTCCAGCAGCAGTTTCGCGCAGATATAGCTGCCGGCAAAGGAATAGTTCGGGTTGAAGCCGTGCTTTTCCTGCACCTTGGCCACCAACTCGCGGTTCAGGGCCGTATCGGCGCCATGCCAGTATTGCGCGCCGAAATAGACGCCCTCGCAGATGTCCGGCCCCAGCGCCTCGAACTGCTCGAGCCCCGAGGCCCAGGCAACGACGATGGTCATGCGCTGCTTGAGGCCAAAGCTGACCGCCTGGCGCAGCGTATCCGAGCTTTGCGCGCCGAAGTTCAAGAGCAGCAGCACGTGGGGCTGGGCGGCGATGGCATTGGTCAGGTAGCCGGAAAATTCCTTGTCGGTCAGCGAATGATAGCTGTTGCCGACATGCTCGATGCCCTTTTCCGCGAACACATCCTTGGCGGCGTTCAGCAGCCCGTCGCCAAAGACGTATTGCGGGGTGATCGTATACCATTTCTTGGCATCGGGCAGCGCGTCGATGATCGGGCGCACGGTCTCGTTGATGGCGCCATAGGTCGGCACCGACCAGCGGAAGGTGGCCTTGTTGCAATCGACGCCGGTGATCTCGTCGGCGCCGGCGGTGGTCATGAAGGCGCCGCCGCCGCGCTCGACCTCCTTGCCCATGGCCAGCGATTCCGACGACAGGATGCCGCCGGCGAACAGCTTGACCCCGTCCTGCGCCAGCGCGTCCTGCACCTTGCGCACCGCGGTCGCAGGCTTGCCCTCGGTATCCAGGTCGAGGGTCGAGACCTGCACGCCATGCGCGGCCGCGACCTCTTCGGCGGCCATCACCGCGCCGATGGTGGCGAACTTGCCGTTGGCGGCAAAGGCGCCCGAGATCGGCACCGGCACGCCGATCTTCAGCGCCTCGCCCTGGGCAAGGGCGCGGGTGACAAGCCCCGGCGCGGCAAGCGCGGCCGCGGCCAGCGTGGATGTGGTCAGGAAACGACGACGATTGATCATGGGGAAACCCTGTTGTTGGCGTTGCATTGGTTCTAGGGGAGGCAACTTTCAAAACTATACGTATAGATAGGATTATCTGTCTATAAGCGGCTTCGCCTCGCCTTCCGAATATTTCCCTTTGAAATCATCGATCTGATCGTTTCTGCATCGCAGCGATAGCTTCGCGCCCGCAGAAAGGGCAGCGGCAAAACCCGCGGCAAGGGCGCGCGACCCAGCCCGATTCGGCCCTGCTTGCGCCGAACTGGCCCCATCTATGGGCGCGATCTGGCTCTATCCCTTTTCCGCATTCGGGCGCAGTCAGGAGGAAACGCCCTTTGCCCGCAGGAGTCCGGCCATGACGCTCGATCTGAACCCCAACGACATGTCCCATGTGGTCGCGGCCGACCGCGCCCATGTCTGGCACCACCTGAGCCAGCACAAGCAATATGAGACCATCGACCCGCGCGTCTTCGTCGAGGGCAAGGGGATGCGGCTCTGGGATGCCACCGGGCGCGAGTTCCTCGATGCGGTTTCGGGCGGGGTCTGGACCGTGAACGTGGGCTACGGCCGCGAAAGCATCGCCGATGCGATCCGCGACCAGCTGGTCAAGCTGAACTATTACGCCGGCGCCGCCGGCACCGTGCCGGGCGCGATCTTCGCCCAGAAGCTGATCGAGAAGATGCCGGGCATGAGCCGGGTCTATTACTCGAACTCGGGCTCGGAAGCGAACGAGAAGGTCTACAAGATGGTGCGCCAGATCGCCGCGCGCCATCACGGCGGCAAGAAGTGGAAGATCCTGTATCGCGACCGCGATTATCACGGCACCACCATCGCCACGCTCGCGACCTCGGGCCAGGACCAGCGCGCCGCGGCCTATGGTCCCTTCCCCGACGGCTTCGTGCGCGTGCCGCATTGCCTGGAATACCGCAAGCAATGGGACGTGGAGAACTATGGCGAGCGCGCCGCCGACGCCATCGAGGAGGTGATCCTGCGCGAGGGCCCCGATACCGTCGGCGCCATCGTGCTGGAGCCGGTGACGGCCGGCGGCGGCGTCATCACCCCGCCCGAGGGCTATTGGCAGCGCGTGCAGGAGATCTGCCGCAAATACGACATCCTGCTGCATATCGACGAGGTGGTCTGCGGGCTTGGCCGCACCGGCACCTGGTTCGGCTATCAGCAATACGGCATCGAGCCGGATTTCGTGACCATGGCCAAGGGCGTCGCCTCGGGCTATGCGGCGATCTCCTGCACCGTCACCACCGAGCGCGTCTTCGACATGTTCAAGGACGCGCCCGAGGACGGCATGAGCTTCTTCCGCGACATCTCGACCTTCGGCGGCTGCACCTCGGGGCCGGTGGCGGCGATCGAGAACATGCGCATCATCGAGGACGAGGGGCTGCTGGCGAATACCGTCGCCATGGGCGAGCGCACGCTGGCGAACCTGCGCGCGCTGATGGAGAAGCACGCGGTCATCGGCGACGTGCGCGGCAAGGGCTTGTTCTGCGGCGCCGAACTGGTCGCCGACCGCGCCAGCAAGGAGCCGATGGACGAGAAGAAGGTGCAGGCCGTGGTCGCCGACTGCCTGGCGCAGGGCGTCATCATCGGCGCCACCAACCGCTCGCTGCCGGGCTTCAACAACACGCTTTGCCTGTCGCCGGCGCTGATCGCCACGGCGGACGACATCGACCGCATCACCGATGCCATCGACAACGCGCTGACCAGGGTCTTTGCCTGACCCTTGATCCGCGGCGGCATTCGGGGGAGTGATGGACCCCGCCAGCCGCCGCGGATCACCCCATGCCGATTCCCCCCGACGCCTTCTTCCTGGACCACGCCGCCGGCCTGCCGCTTCAGGTCCAGCTGCGGCGCCAGATCATCGCCGCGGTGACGGCCGGCCGCTTTCGCGCGGGCGAGAAGCTGCCCTCGACCCGCGCGCTGGCCCGGCACCTGGGCGTGGCGCGGGTGACGGTGGCGCAGGCTTTCGCCGAGCTGGTCTCGACCGACTACCTGGCCAGCCGCGACCGCTCGGGCCATTACATCTCGGACAGCATCGAGCGGCGGCTGGAGGCCGAGGCTCCCGCCCCGGCGACGCCGCGCTTCGACTGGGACAGCCAGATCGAGGGCCGCTTTGCCCGCGCCCAACGCACGGATCGCGAACGCGACTGGCGCCGCTTTGCCTATCCCTTCGTCTATGGCCAGGCCGATCCGGCGCTGGTCGACCACGCCGCCTGGCGCGACTGCGCCATGCGCGCGCTTGGCCGGCGCGAGTTCGACAGCCTGACCGGCGATCTCTACGACGCCGACGACCCGGAACTGGTCGACCATATCGCCCGCCAGATCCTGCCCCGCCGCGGCATCAGCGCCGGGCGCGACGAGATCCTGCTGACCATGGGGGCGCAGAACGCGCTGTGGCTGGTGGCGCAGGTGCTGCTGCGCCCCGGCGCCTCCTGCGCCGTGGAAGACCCCTCCTATCCCGGCCAGCGCGAAATCCTGCTGGCCAGCCGCGCACGCATCCTGCCGGTTCCCGTCGATGCGCGCGGCCTGCTCCCCGATGCCATCCCGCCCGGCGTCGCGGCGGTCTTCACCACTGCCAGCCACCAGTGCCCGACCAATTCCACCATGCCGCTGGCCCGGCGCAAGGAACTGCTGGCCCGCGCCCAGGCGCAAGGCTTCGCCGTGGTCGAGGACGACTACGAATTCGAGATGTCCTTTGCCGGCGCGCCCTCGCCCGCGCTCAAGGCCATCGACCGGGCGGGGGCGGTGATCTATATCGGCTCCTTCTCGAAATCGGTGTTTCCCGGCGTGCGGCTGGGCTATGTCGTGGCCGATCCGCGCGTCATCGCCGAGGCCCGCGCCCTGCGCGGCATGGTGCTGCGCCACCCGCCGGGCCATATGCAGCGCACGCTGGCGCATTTCCTGTCGCTGGGCCATTACGACGCGCAGGCGAACCGCATGCGCCGCGCCTATGCCCGGCGGCGCGAGGTGATGCTGGCCGCCATCGCGCGCGAGGGGCTGCGGCTCGCCTCGCCCGAGGCGACCGGGGGCTCCAGCTTCTGGCTGGCGACGCCCGAGGGGGTGGATTCCTCGGCGCTTGCACTCCGGCTCAAGGCGCGCGGCGTGCTGATCGAGGGCGGCGCGGCCTTCTTTGCCCAGCCGGCGCGGGGGCGGGGCTTCTTTCGCCTCGCCTATTCCTCGATCTCGGCCGAGCGCATTCCCGAAGGCATCCGCCGCATCGCCGAGGCCCTGCAAGAGCAGGACCGGGGAGCGCCGCCGCCCGAGAGTTAGCTAGCCCCGGCCCCAATCGGCGTCGCGCATCTCGCGCAGCCGGCTGGCGGTGCGCTCGAACTCGAAGGCGCCCTCGCCCTCGGCGTAAAGCTGTTCGGGCTCGTCGGCGGCGCTGGCGATCAGCCGGACCCTGGCCTCGTAAAGCGCGTCGATCAGGGTGACGAAGCGCTTGGCCTCGTTGTAGTTCGATTGGCCAAGGCGGGGGATGGCGTCGATGAAGAGCAGGTCCAGCGCCTCGGCCATGGCCAGGTAATCGGCCGGGCCCAGGGGCTTGCCGCAAATATCCCAGAAGCCCGCGCGGCCGATGCGGCCGACATGCCGCGGGATCTCGACCTTGCGGCCCTTGATCTCGAGCAGCAGGGGCGCGGCCGCCGCGCCGCCGGTTTCGGCCTGCCACAGCGCATCCATCTGCGCCCGCGCCGCCGCATCGGCGGGGATGAACCAGACCTGCCCGCCCTCGTCGCGATTCTGGCGGTGATCGGTGGCGCTGGCCAGCTCGACCACTTCCAGCCGCTCGCGGATCAGCGCGATGAAGGGCAGGAAAAGCTGGCGGTTGAGGCCGTTCTTGTAAAGATCCTCGGGCACCCGGTTCGAGGTGGTGACGACGGTCACGCCCTCTTCGAACAGCACCTGGAACAGCCGGCCGACGATCATCGCATCGGCGATGTCGGTGATCTGCATCTCGTCGAAACACAGCAGCCGCGCCTGCTGCGCCACCGCCTTGGCGACCGGGCGGACGGCGTCCTGCTGGCCGGTCTTGCGCACGCCCTCCAGCGCGCCCTGGATCTCTTGCATGAATTCGTGGAAATGCACCCGGCGCTTGGCGGCGACCGGCGCCGCCTCCATCACCAGGTCCATCAGCATCGACTTGCCGCGGCCGACGCCGCCCCACAGGTAAAGGCCCCGCACCGCCGGCGCAGGCGCAGGGGCCGCGCCCCGCAACCGCGCGAGCCAGCCGTTCTTCTGCGGCGCGGGCGCCGGGGCTGCGGCCAATTCCCGCACCAGCCGGTCCAGCACCGGCAGGACGCCGCGCTGCGCCGCGTCGGGTTCCAGCCGCCCCGCCGCCACGCGGGCCTCGTAGAGTTCGGATACGCTTGCCATATCCGCCCCCTGCCAAAGAAAGGACCGGCCCGCAAGGGCCGGCCCGGCAATTCCCATGAATTTCGTCGGGTTCAGCGCCCGCGGCGCTGGAAACTGCCGCGCGGATCGGTGCCGCGGCCCAGCCAGTTCTGCGTCACCGCGGCGATCTGGTTCACGATCTGCACCCGCTGGGTCAGGCCCTTGGCATCGGCCTCGTCCCCGGCCCGGCCGACGAGGGCGGGAAACTCGGCCTTGACCAGTTGCGGCTGGCTCAGCGCGGCCCCGCTGCGGGCGTCGAAGACCTGCACGGTATAGTGGATGTTGTGGACGCCCGAGTTCTGCAACCGCTGGCGCACCACCGGGGTGATGGCGTGGAAGCGGTCGAGGGTGGCGACGATGCGCACGCCCGTCTTGCCCTTCAGCCCGGCGGCACCCCGTTCGATGCCTTCCTCTAGGATGGCGGCCACCTGGGCGCGCCGGTCGCCCGCCGGCTCGCCATGCCAGACGATGTCGGCATTGGGCATGTAGCTGTTCGCCTCGGAGGTGGTCAGCTCGTCCGGCACCGCGACCTCGACCGCGGCAAGGCGCCAGCCGGCGGTCTGCGCCGGATCAAGCTGTTCGTAGGCGGTTTCCCAGGTGCTGGCGCAGCCCGAGAGCCCAAGGGCCAGGCCAAGCGCCAGAAGCGCAGGTTTCAACATGGGGTGGTTCCTCGTTAAAATCGAATGAATGGAAGGCCGGCGACAGGCCGGCCGCTGAAATTGCGCCAGGGTCTTTGGGCATGATCGTGGCCTGGAAAATCGGATGGATCAGAAAAGCGCCTTTCGCAAACGGGCCGGCTTGCGCCGCCCTTAGGTCGCGGGAACAATCCCGCAAACCGATGGAAGGATAGTCCTGGTTTTCCAATGCGCAAGAGATTCGATTCCATACAGGCCGCCGCCCGCGCCGAACCCTGTCCCGACTGGCCCCTGCGTGCGGCAAGGCTGCGCACCCTGCGGCAGATGCTGGACGAGAACCGCCGCCGCCTCGGCCAGGCCATCGCCCGCGATTTCGGCCAGCGCCCCCAGGCCGAGACCGACCTGGCCGAGGTCTTTCCGGCGCGCGCCGGCATCCGCCACGCGCTGCGCCACGGCCGCGGCTGGATGCGCCGCCGCCCGGCGCGGACCGGGCCATGGTTCTGGCCCGCGCGCTCATGGGTCCAGCCGCGGCCGCTGGGCGTGGTGGGGATCGTGGTGCCGTGGAACTATCCGCTGTTTCTCAGCATCGGGCCGCTGACCGATGCGCTGGCGGCCGGCAACCGGGTCATGCTCAAGCTGTCCGAACATGCCCCCGGCTTTGCCGAGGCCTTCGCCGAGGCGGCGGCGCGGCATTTCGACGCGGATGTGCTGGCGGTCGTGACCGGCGGGCCCGAGGTCGCGGCCGAGTTCGCCGCCCTGCCCTTCGACCATCTGCTGTTCACCGGCTCGGGCCGCGTCGGGCGGCAGGTGATGCAGGCGGCCGCGGCGAACCTGACCCCGGTCACGCTGGAGCTGGGCGGCAAGTCCCCGGCCCTCGTCGCGCCCGATGCGCCGCTGGCCCATGCGGTGGACCGGATCATGACCGGCAAGCTGCTGAACGCCGGCCAGACCTGCATCGCACCCGATTACGTGCTGCTGCCGCGCGCCGGGATCGAGCCGTTCATCGCCGAGGCCCGCACCTGGGTCGCCCGGCACTATCCTCGGCTGGAGGGGAATGCCGATTACAGCCGCATCATCAACGACGCGCAGTTCCGGCGCCTGGACGACTGGATCGCGCAGGCCCGCGACGCCGGCGCCGCCGGCGCCGCCCTGCACCCGCTAAGCGACGCGGCCCCCGATCCCGCCAGCCGGCTGATGCCGCCGCTGATCGTGACCGATGCGCAAGGCCCGCTGGCCGAGCAGGAGATCTTCGGCCCCATCCTGCCGCTGGTCCCCTATGACAGGCTGCGCGAGGCGGTGGACCACATCCTGGCCCGGCCGCGCCCGCTGGCCTTCTATCCCTTCACCCAGGACGACGAGACGCTGGCGCTGCTGCTGGGGACCGTCGCAGCGGGCGGGGTGACGGTGAACGACACGCTGATGCACGTCGCCCAGCCCGGCCTGCCCTTTGGCGGTATCGGCGCCAGCGGCATGGGCGCCTGGCACGGCAAGGCGGGGTTCGACCGCCTGTCGCACCTGATGCCGGTGTTCCGGCAGGCGCGGCCGAACGGCGCCGGGCTGCTGGCGCCGCCCTATGGCGCGCGGTTCCGCATGCTGATGCGCTGGATTCTGCGGCTCTAGACGATGGACTGGTTGCGGGTCTCGGCCCGGATGAACAGCGTGCCGATGGCGGCCAGGAGCAGCAGCGCGGCAAAGACGCCGATGGCGACGCCGAAGCCGCGCGCCACGACATAGCCCATGAGCGAGGGCGCCAGCAGCCCGCCCACCCGTGCCACCGCGCTGGCCGTGCCCATGCCGGTGCCGCGCAGGCCGGTCGGGTAAAGCTCGGGGGTGAAGGCGTAAAGCGCCCCCCAGGTGCCCAGCAGCGCAAAGCTCATCAGCAGCAGCGAGGCGGCGACCAGCCAGGGGCTGCCTGCGACGGTGAACAGGAAACAGCCCGCCGCGCTGAGCAGCAGGAAGACCTGCAAGGTGGGCTTCCTGCCCCAGCTTTCCACGCCATGCGCCGCCAGCGCATAGCCGGGCAACTGCGCCAGCGCCATCAGCACCAGGAAGCCATAGCCGCGCACGAAGCCGAAACCGCCCTTGGCCAGCTCCGCCGGCAGCCAGACGAAGACGCCGTAATAGGACAGCGAGACCAGGAACCAGGCGGCAAAGATGCCCAGGCTGCGGTTGCGCAGCTCGGGGCCGAACAGCCGCGCCTCGGCGGTGACGGGCGGCGCGGTCAGCCGGGCGCCCTGCGGCAACGCGCGGGCGCCGTTCGCGGTCAGCACCCGGTCCACGACCGCCCGCGCGCCCGGCTCGTCGCCCTTGCGCAGCAGGTACATCGGCGATTCCGGCACCCAGAGCCGCAGCCAGATGCCGATCAGCGCCGGCAGCGCGGCGACGGCAAAGATCCAGCGCCAGGGCTCGGCCGCGCCGGCCAGATGCGCGATCCAGGCGGTCAAGGCGATGGCGATGGTGCCGATGGCCCAGAACCCCTCGAGCCAGACCAGCCAGCGGCCGCGGTTCCTGGGCGGCAGGAACTCGGCCATCATGGCGTAATCGACCGGCAGCGTGCCGCCCACCGCCATGCCGGTCAGGAAGCGCAGCAGCATCAGCGACCAGATGTCTGGCGCAAAGACCGAGGCCAGGCCGAAGACCGCATCGCAGCCCACCGTCAAGAGCAGCACGTTGCGCCGCCCGATCCGGTCGGCGATGCGCCCGAACAGCGTTGCGCCCGCGAACATGCCCAGGAAGAACAGCGTGCCGGTCTGCAGGGCCTGCGGCACGGTCAGCCCGAAGCTGGCCGCGATCGAGGCGGCGGTGAAGCCGATGGCGATGACCTGCATCGCATCCGCCGCCCAGACCAGGCCGAAGATGCCCAGCAGCCGCTGCTGGAAACGGCCCGCGCCACCCTGGGTCAGGGCCTCGTCGATGGTCAGGTTCATGGGTCTTCTCCGCCTTGACGCCTGCGCCGCGGTCTTGCGGCGATCACCGCCATGTCCCACAGGAAAACGCCCGCCGACAAGCGGTTTTGCGCAAGGCGATGCGGGGCGGACGACGCAGGCATGAAAAGCGGGCATGAAAAAAGGCCGCCCCGGCGGGGCGACCTCTGGCGGGGCGGACGGGGCCGCGGGACCGTCAGGCGGACAGAAAATCCTCGATCACCTGCTCGAAGCTGGCGGCAAAGCTGCCGCCCGCCGGGCGGCCGAACAGCGCCGCGCGCATCACCGTGCCATGCAACCTCTGGCCGATGGCGACGGTTGCGTATTCCACGCCCGGAATGCCCGGCACGCTGAAGGTCGCGATGCTTCCCCCCCGCGTATAGGCACGCACCATCTGCGCCGCATTGTCGATCTCGATCCCCACCACGAAGGCCTCGGGCGTGGCGGGCGCCCCCCCGAGATTGACCACGCGCGAGGTTTCCCCGTCGTGGTAATAGGACTGCAGCTTGCCCTTGTTGCTGGTGATCGAGACGGGGCCGCCGGCGGGATTGGTCGCGAAAAGCTGCGCCACCCCGGAGTTGTGATGCTCGATCGCCAGGCGCAGGACGACGAACATCCCGCCGATGCCGCTGGTCGAGATCCCCGAGGCCTGCAGGAAGCCGCCGCCGTCGAAGCGGATGCCCGCGGGCGTCATGGCAATGGCCTGCCCCGAGCCGACCCGCGCCAGATCCCAGCCGCCATTGCCGCCGTTCACCAGCCCCGAGACGGCATCGGCCGTGCCGGAAAACGCGGAACCGGCGTGGAAATACCCCGCCGCCCGCGCGTAATCCAGGCCCGGCGCCCCCGGTTCGGCGACCGTCAGCAGCGCCGGGGCGGCGACGGCCGTGCCCGAGGCATTGCTCCAGTTGACCGCCAGCGCATATTCGCCGGGCTCGGACAGTTCCATGCTCAGCTGGTCCGGGTCGACCTGGTCGCGAATCGAGCTGTCGCCCAGAGTCAGATCCCATGCCGCGGCCGGCGGCGGCGCGCCCTCGGCCGCGCCCAGGTCCAGGGTGATGCTGTCGCCCAGCCCGGCCCCTTCGGGCAGCAGCGCGGGCTGGCGGGTGATCGTCGGGGCCACCGCGGGCTCGGGGGGTTGCGCCCCGATCAGCACCGCGCCGCTTGCGTCCAGCAAGGCCGCCGGCTCGCCGCCCAGATAGATCTGCTGCACCCCCTGGAACAGGCTGCCCTCGATGGTGCCATGGATCACCGGCGGCGCGTCCCGCCCGTCCAGGACCAGCAGGTCGTTCGGGCGGCGCTGGCTTTCGGGCAGGGCGAGGTAGCGGTCATGGTCCGAAACCGTGATCAGCCGCGCCACGTTGCCCTCGC
>NZ_VCBQ01000310.1:0-468 GCF_006386455.1 Paracoccus sp. FO-3
GCGACGGCGAAGGCGGTGGGCGCGGTCAAGGGCCTGGGTGATGTCACGGTGCTCTGCGCCGGCGCCTCGGCGAAAGCGGCCGCCGAGGAGGCGGCGAAGATCGCCGGCGTCGCCAAGGTACTGGTCGCGGAAGACGCGCTCTACGGCCACCGGCTGGCCGAGCCGACCGCGGCGCTGATCGTGTCGCTCGCGGGCGATTACGACCACATCGCGGCGCCTGCGACGACGGACGCCAAGAACGTGATGCCGCGCGTCGCGGCGCTTCTGGACGTGATGGTGCTGTCGGACGTCTCGGCGGTGATCGACGCGGATACGTTCGAGCGGCCGATCTACGCCGGCAACGCCATCCAGACCGTGAAGTCGAAGGACGCCAGGAAGGTCTTCACCATCCGCACCGCGAGCTTCGAGGCGGCGGGGATCGGCGGTTCGGCCAGCGTGGCGGAGACCGCCGCCGCCGCCGATCCCGGC
>NZ_VCBQ01000311.1:0-459 GCF_006386455.1 Paracoccus sp. FO-3
CGAGCCGCCCCACATGGTCGCGATCCAGGAAAAGACCTTGATGCCTGTCGGCACCGCGATGGTCATGGTGGCCAGCATGAAATAGGCCTGCTGGGTCAAGGACATGCCGGCGGTATACATGTGGTGCGCCCAGACCACGAAGCCCAGGATGCCGATGGCCGCCATGGCCAGCACCATCGGCAGGTAGCCGAAGATCGGCTTGCGCGCGAAGGTCGAGATGACGTGGCTGATGATGCCGAAGCCGGGCAGGATGATGATGTAGACCTCGGGGTGGCCGAAGAACCACAGGATATGCTGGTAGAGCACCGGGTCGCCGCCGCCGGCCGGGTCGAAGAACTGGGTGCCGAAGTTGCGGTCCATCAGCAGCATGGTGATGGCGCCCGCCAGCACCGGCAGCGACAGCAGGATCAGCCAGGCGGTGATGAAGACCGACCAGGCGAACAGCGGCACCTTGAACAG
>NZ_VCBQ01000312.1:0-458 GCF_006386455.1 Paracoccus sp. FO-3
ATCACCGTCACGCCGACATTCTCGGTCTGCCCCAGGCATGGCCATATCGCGGGCGAACACGCGTTCTGCCCGCGCTGCGACGAAGAGCTTATCGCGAAAAAGCGGCAATCGGCCGCGCATTGAGAAAGGAAAAGACCATGTTCGACGACCGGAAAACCGGACCGGAAGAGATCCTGCTGGCGGATGAGGAACGCCAGCCCTGCGAGATCTGGACGCGGGTGATGGGCTATCACCGCCCGGTATCCTCGTTCAACCGCGGCAAGAAGGGCGAATTCCGCGAGCGGCTGTATTTCAGCGAGCGGCAGGCCGATCTTGGCTGAGATCCGCATCGGCGGCCTGCAGCGCCTCTCCAGCTGCGACTGGCCGGGCGAGCTGGTCGCCACCCTTTTCCTGCAGGGCTGTCCCTGGGACTGCCCCTATTGCCACAACCCGCATCTCATCCCGCCCGAGGCCGAGGG
>NZ_VCBQ01000313.1:0-454 GCF_006386455.1 Paracoccus sp. FO-3
GACCGAGAATGTCGGCGTGACGGTGATGTAGGGCAGGCCGAAGTTCTCCAGTGCCCGGCGCACCAGCTTGCGGCAGGCCTCGGCCGAGGACAGCTGCGTGCCCATGTAGAGATGCAAGACCGTGCCGCCGGTGTATTTGCGCTGCAGCGCCTCTTGCCGTTCCAGCGCCTCGAACGGGTCGTCGGTAAAGCCGACCGGAAGCTGGCTCGAGTTTGTGTAGTAAGGCTCGTGTTCGGTGCCGGCCTGGAGAATGCCGGGGAAACGCTTGCGGTCCTCCTTGGCGAAGCGATAGGTGGTGCCCTCTGCCGGCGTCGCCTCCAAGTTATAGAGATGTCCGGTCTGTTCCTGGAAGGCGGTGATGCGCGCCCGCAGATGGTCGAGCAGCCGCAGCGCGAAGCCATGGCCCCAGCTCGTGGTGATGTCATGTGCATCGTCGGTGAAGTTGCGGATCATC
>NZ_VCBQ01000314.1:0-452 GCF_006386455.1 Paracoccus sp. FO-3
TGTTCACCGGCCTGCCGGATGCGCTGAACGCCATGGCGGTCGGCTCGACCAACATCCCCATCGCCATCGGGCTCATCCTGATGATGTATCCGCCGCTGGCCAAGGTGCGTTACGAGGAACTGCCCCAGGTCTTTGCCGACAGGCGCGTGCTGGTGCTGTCGCTGGTGCAGAACTGGCTGATCGGGCCGGTGCTGATGTTCGCCTTAGCGGTGATCTTCCTGCGCGACAGCCCCGAATACATGACCGGGCTGATCCTGATCGGCCTGGCGCGCTGCATCGCCATGGTGCTGGTCTGGAACCAGCTGGCGCGCGGCGACGGGCAATATGTCGCCGGGCTGGTGGCCTTCAACGCGATCTTCCAGATCCTGTTCTTCTCGACCTACGCCTGGCTGTTCCTGACCGTGCTGCCACCCCTGTTCGGGCTGCAGGGCAGCGTGATCGAGGTGGGCTTC
>NZ_VCBQ01000315.1:0-447 GCF_006386455.1 Paracoccus sp. FO-3
CTACCTTGTTACGACTTCACCCCAGTCGCTGAGCCTACCGTGGTCCGCTGCCCCCATTGCTGGTTAGCGCACGGCCGTCGGGTAGACCCAACTCCCATGGTGTGACGGGCGGTGTGTACAAGGCCCGGGAACGTATTCACCGCGGCATGCTGTTCCGCGATTACTAGCGATTCCAACTTCATGGGGTCGAGTTGCAGACCCCAATCCGAACTGAGATGGCTTTTGGGGATTAACCCACTGTCACCACCATTGTAGCACGTGTGTAGCCCAACCCGTAAGGGCCATGAGGACTTGACGTCATCCACACCTTCCTCCGACTTATCATCGGCAGTTCTTCCAGAGTGCCCAACCAAATGATGGCAACTGGAAGTGTGGGTTGCGCTCGTTGCCGGACTTAACCGAACATCTCACGACACGAGCTGACGACAGCCATGCAGCACCTGTCTC
>NZ_VCBQ01000316.1:0-447 GCF_006386455.1 Paracoccus sp. FO-3
CTCCTACATGCGGCTGCTGTCTGTCAATGCGGAGGGCGTGGCATGAGCGACGCCCCGGAAATCCTGCTTGCCCATCACCTCAAGGCGCTGAAACTGCCGACCTTCCTGCGAGAACACCAGAAACTGGCCCGGCAATGTGCGGCGGAAGGCGTGGACCATGTCCGATATCTCGCCCGGCTCGTCGAACTGGAACTGATCGACCGGGAACGGCGGATGGTCGAGCGGCGCATCAAGGCCGCCAGGTTCCCGGCCGTCAAAAGCCTGGACAGCTTCGACTTCACGGCCATCCCGAAGCTCAACAAGATGCAGGTGCTGGAACTGGCCCGGTGCGAATGGATCGAGCGGCGCGAGAACATTATTGCTCTCGGCCCCAGTGGCACGGGCAAGACGCACATCTCGCTCGGCCTTGGTCTGGCCGCCTGCCAGAAGGGCCTGTCCGTCGGCTTC
>NZ_VCBQ01000317.1:0-440 GCF_006386455.1 Paracoccus sp. FO-3
GGATTTCGCGACGCTGGCGCCGGTCGCCGCGACGAACCTGCTGCCGGCGGCGGGCGGGCGCGCGCGCGTCTCGACCGCCGTCGCCCGCGACCTGATCCCGGAATCGATCCGCAACCCCGCCCGCGCCCGCTGCGTCACCGCCGACGACTACGCCCGCGCGGCCGAGGACATCCCCGGCGTCGCCCGCGCCGCGGCAAAACCGCTGGGAGGGGTGTTCAACACCATCCTGGTCCTTTGCGCCCCCGATCAGGGCGACCGGCTGGACGCGGCGACGGCGGCGGCGGTCCACGCCCACCTCGACGCGCTGCGCATGGCGGGACGCGAGCATGTGCTGGGCGCGCCGGATTACGTGGCGCTGGACCTGCATCTTGTCGTCTGCCCGCGCGCGGGCGCCGGCGCCGCCGCGATCCGCCGCGCCTTGCGCGAGGCGCTGGCGCCGG
>NZ_VCBQ01000318.1:0-425 GCF_006386455.1 Paracoccus sp. FO-3
GCGGTCGGCTGCGCCTTCCAGCCCATCTTGTGCTCGAGCGCGCCGAAGCTGAGGCCGGGCGTGCCGGCCTCGACCACCATGGTCGAGATGCCGCGCGGCCCGTCCTGGCCGGTGCGGGCCATGACCAGGTAGCAATCCGAATAGCTGCCGCCCGAGATGAAGGCCTTGGTGCCGTTCAGCTTCCAGCCGCCCTCGACCCGCTCGGCGCGCGTGCGCAGGGCGGCGGCGTCGGAACCGGCGCCGGGCTCGGTCAGGCAATAGGAGAACACCGTCTCCATGCTGCACAGGCCGGGCAGCCAGCGCGCCTTGTTCGCGGGGGTGCCGAACTTGTCGATCATGCCGCCGCACATGTTGTGGATCGACAGGAACGAGCCGACCGAGGGGCAGGCCATGGCCAGCGCCTCGAAGACCAGCGTGGCGTCCAG
>NZ_VCBQ01000319.1:0-417 GCF_006386455.1 Paracoccus sp. FO-3
AGGACATCGCGGCCGGAAAGGAAGAAACGCCATGACCGATACGAATTCCGGGCTCGACCTGAGCCGCTTTCACCTGCACCTCGAGGACGGGCCGCGGATCCGCCCGGTGTCGCTGGCCTCCGGCGACCGGCCGGCGGAGGGCAGGACGCTCGCCGTCTTCCCTGCCGAACGCCCCGAGGACGTTCACCCGGACTCCTGGGAGATGCATCCCGGCGGCGATGAGTTGCTGATCCTCTGCTCCGGCAGGCTGGAGCTGGATCTTGAGGCTGCCAGCGGCATGCGCACGGTGGAACTGGCACCGAGGACGGGCCAGGTGGTGCCGGCGGGCAGCTGGCATCGGCTGCGGCTCAGGGAACCGTCGGTCCTGCTGGCGATCACCCATCGCAGCGGCACGCAGCGCCGCAAGGATCGCGAGGC
>NZ_VCBQ01000032.1:0-50042 GCF_006386455.1 Paracoccus sp. FO-3
AACAGGATCGCGCCGCTGGCCTGCAGCGCCGGGCCCAGGGCGGCGGCCAGCCCGCCGCGCAGCCCCAGGGGCAGCGAGGCATGGAACAGCCCCGCGCCCAGCAGCGCCCAAAGCGCCAGCGCCAGCCCCGGCGCGACGGCAAGCAGAAGGCGGCGCGGCACGGGCTTCATGCCAGCATCTCGCGAATGCGGACGATCAGCTCGCGGGTCGAGAAGGGTTTCGTCACATAGGCGTCCGCCCCCGCCCCCATGCCGCGGGCGATGTCGGTGTCGCGGCCCTTGGCGGTCAGCATCAGGATGCGGATGCCCGACAGGTCGGGATCGGCGCGCACCGCCTCGCAGACCTCGAAGCCGCTCAGCCCCGGCATGGCCGCGTCCAGCAGCACCAGCCGCGGCCGCTCGCCCCGGATCATCGCCAGCGCCTGGGTGCCGTCGGGGGCGACCAGCACCTCGTAGCCTTCGCGTTTCAGCATGAAGGACAGCGACACGACGATATTCGGCTCGTCATCCGCGATCAGCACCCTATCCGTCATCGGACCCTCCCTTGCTGCGAAAGCGGCAGGCTGAAGGCAAAGCACGCCCCCTGCCCCGGCTGGCTGTCCAGCCACATCCTGCCGCCCAGATTAACCACGATCTGCCGGCTGATCGGAAGCCCGAGCCCGGTGCCCGGCGGGCGGTTGCCGGCCTCGCCGCCCTGGCGGAACTTGTCGAAGACGGCGGCCTGGTCCTCGGGCGCGACGCCGGGGCCGTTGTCGCGCACCGTGACCACCAGCTCGTCCCCCTGCTGGCGCAGGGCGACCTCGACCCGGCCGCGGTGCTCGGGGACGAATTTCGCTGCATTCGACAAAAGGTTGACCAGCACCTGCGTCAGCCGGTCGGGATCGGCCAGCACCATCGGCACCTGCTCGGGCAGGTCCAGCACCACCTCGGCCCCGCGTTCGCGGAACAGCTCGGCGGTGGAACGCAGCGCGGCGACGATCAGCGCCTTCATGTCCACGTCGGTATTGTGCCATTCGGCCATGCCGGATTCGATCTTGGCCAGGTCCAGCACCTGGTTGACCAGCCGGCTCAGCCTTTCGCTTTCCGACAGGATGATGGCCAGGAACTCCTCGCGCTCGGCCGGCTGGATGTCGGGCGTGTCCAGCATCAGCTCGGTCAGTGCCCGGATCGAGGTCAGGGGCGTGCGCAATTCATGCGTGACCGAGGACATGAAGTCGTCCTTGAGCTGGTCCAGGCTCTTCAGCTTTTCATTGGCGGCGCGCAGCTCGACCGTCGCCTCTTCCAGCTCGCGGGCATAGGTGCGCACCTGCGACGCCTCGTCGATGATCTCCAGCACGTCGCCCAGGCTCAGCGGTTCCTCTTGCGCCACCGATTCGACCATGACGCGGGCCGAGGCGGTGCCGATGGCGCCGGCGATCTGGCGCTCGACCCGGTCCACCAGCCGGGCATCGGCGATCAGGCTGTCCAGCGCGGTGCCGGTCTCGCGCGCGTGGTCGCGAAACAGCGCCTCGGCCCGCGCGGCGCCCAGGAAGCGGCCGGCCAGCCGGCGCAGATCCTCGGGCCGCGCCCGGCCGCGCCAGAAGACCGGCTGCGCCTCGCCGCGCTGGAACACCTCGACGAAAAGCAGCGCCTGGCTGGCCTCGCGCGCCGAGGCGCGGCCGGCAAGCGACAGGCCGACGTAAAGCGAGACGTTGACCAAGAGGCTCCAGAACAGCGAATGCGTCAGCTCGTCAAAGCCCGTCAGCCCGAACAGCCGCTGCGGCGCCAGGAAGGCCAGGCCGAAGGGGCCGTCCAGGAACCCGCCCGGAATCCAGCCCGAGCGCGCCAGCGACGGCAGCATGAGCGTATAGGCCCAGACCAGCGAGCCGCCGATCAGCCCGCCAAGCGCGCCCCCCCGCGTCGCGCCGCGCCAATACATGCCGCCCAGAAGCGCCGGGGCGAATTGCGCCACCGCGGCAAAGCTGATCAGCCCGATCGAGACCAGCGCATAAGCCTCGCCCGCGACGCGGAAATACAGGTAGCCCAGCAGCAGCACCAGCAGGATCGCGGCCCGGCGGATGTTCAGCAAAAGCTGCGTCAGGTCGCCGCCGGTGCGGGCAAAGCGGCCGCGGCTCAGCAGCGCGGGCATCACCAGGTCGTTGCAGACCATGGTCGAGACGGCGACCGTCTCGACGATGATCATGCCGGTCGCCGCCGAAAGCCCGCCCAGATAGGCCAGCAGCGCCAGCCATTCCGCGCCCTGCGACAGGGGCAGCGTCAGCACATAGCTTTCCGCCCCCGCCCCGCCGTCGCCAAAGATCAGCATCCCGCCGATGGCGATGGGCAGCACGAAGATGTTGATCAGCAGCAGATAGGCCGGGAACTGCCACGAGGCGGGCAGGATATGGCGTTCGTTCACGCATTCCACCACCATCATCTGGAACTGGCGCGGCAGCAGCAGCACCGACAGCATCGACAGCAGCGTCAGCGTGAACCATTGCGCGCCCTGGAAGCCCTGGAACCCCTGGCCGCCCAGCTGCAACAGCGCGGCGATGTCGGGCTGGGCCTGCGCCCGCGCCCAGATGTCGCCCATGCCGCCGAAAAGCCCGTAGGTGACGAAGACGCCCACCGCCAGGAAGGCCGCAAGCTTGACCGCGGATTCGAAGGCGATGGCGGCGACCATGCCCTCGTGCCGCTCGGACAGGTCCAGGTGGCGGGTGCCGAAGACCACGGCGAAGCCGGCCAGGGACAGCGCCATGTAAAGCGTGCCGTCGCGCCACCAGGCCGCATCGGCCGGGCCGGGACCGCCGGTCAGCGCCTCGTAGCCGGCCGAGACCGCCTTCAGCTGCAAGGCGATATAGGGCAGGATGCCGACCACGGTGATCAGCGTCACCAGCGCCGCCAGCAGCGGGCTCTTGCCATAGCGGCTGGCGATGAAATCCGCGATCGAGGTGATGCGGTAGCTGCGGGCGATGCGCACCATCTTGCGCAGCACCACCCAGGCCAGCAGCATGGCGAGCATGGGGCCCAGGTAGATCGGCAGGAACCACACCCCGCCCGAGGCGGCGCGGCCGACGCTGCCGAAATAGGTCCAGGCCGAGCAATAGACCCCCCAGGACAGCGCATAGACCAGGCTGTTGTCGATCAGCGAACGCCCCTGGCCGGCGCGGCGGTCGCCATGCGCCGCCACCGCCACCAGCAACAGCAGGTAGCCAAAGGATACCGCAAGGACCAGGGCGGGCTGGATCATCCGTCCCTCTCCCCGGCGTCCGGCGGCTCCTTGGCGCCCCGCCCGGCGCGCGGCGCGCTGACCCAGGCCAGGGCGGCGATCAGCCCGGCCCAGATCACGAACAGCGCCACCGGCAGAAGCGGCAGGCCAAGCACCGTCAGCGGCTGGTCCCAGATCAGCAACAGCGGAAAGTTCAGCAGCAGGAAGCCGGCGCCGCACAGCGCCAGCAGCACCTCGGGGCGGGGACCGTCGCGCCGCCTCATAGCAGGTCCAGCCGGTAATGCTGGCCCAGCCATTGCTTGAAATCGCGCACGATGTTCAGCGAATCGCGCAGGGCCTGGCGGTCCAGCCGGCCCAGGTCGGCGGGGCGGATGCTGTTGTCGGGCGGCTGGCCGCGGGCGATCTGGGCCAGGTTGCCGTCCAGCTTCAGCGCCATCATGCAATGCAGCGCATCGGCCAGGTCGCGGGCCAGCCCGGCGTCGATGCGCCCCGCCCCGGCCAGCGCCTGCAAGCGGGCGCGGGTGCCGGTGGCGGCGACGCCATATTCCAGCGCCAGCGCGCGGGTGCCATGCACGACCGGGAAGATGCCCAGCTTCTTGAGGTCGATCTCGGCCGCCTCGGGTCCGCGCATCCCCGGCAGGCGGCGCCACCAGCCGCCCTCGGCCCCGCTGTCGAACTGCCGGATCGCGGCGGCGAAGCGGGCGTGGAAGCTGTCGCTGCCGGTCAGGATGCGCCGCAGCCGGTCCTGCACCGCGGCCAGCAGCCCTTCGTCCCCCGCCACCGCCGCGGCATCCAGGAAGATCGCCAGGTTCATCGGCCCCTCGGGGTCTCCGCCATGGACCCAGTCGCGGATGGTGTCGCCAAAGGCCTGCACGCTTTGGCACCACAGCGGCCGGCTCAGCATGATGCCGCCGGGACAGGGCGGATAGCCGAAGGAGATCAGCGCCTCGGTGAAGGCCTGCGTGACCCGGTCAAGCCCGTCGAAGCTGAAATCGTCGCGCAGGATCAGGGCGTTGTCCTGGTCGGTGCGGATGATCTGCTCGGACCGCCCCTCGCTGCCCATGACGATCAGGCAGCTGTTCTCGCGCAGCGCCTGCGGCGCCAGCATCTGCCACAGCCGGCGAAAGATCTGCCGGTTCAGCCCGCCGACCAGCCCGGCGATGACCTCGATGCGCACGCCGTCCTCGTTCAGCACGCGGATCAGCGCCTCGACCTGGGCGGCGGGCCGGGCCAGTTCGGCCGGGCTGGTCGCCCGCGCGATCTCGGCCGAGACCAGATGCGACTGGTTGGCCAGGAAACCCATCAGGTCCAGTTGGCTGAGGATGCCCACCACCTCGTCCGCCTCGCGCACCAGGACGCGGTGGATGCGGTGGCGCAGCATCATCATCATCGCGTCGAAGAGATCGTCGTCGATCGAGACCGAAAACGGGGTAAAGCTGGTGAAGTCGCGCACCTTCAGCGCCGCCGCCGGCGTCTCGCGCAGGATCGCCTGCACCAGGTTCGTGGTGGTGAAGATGCCCAGCCGCGCACCGTCCTGCACCAGCGCATCGGTGATGCCGCGCGCCGCCAGCTCGCGGCACAGCGTCAGCAGGTCGGTGTCGGCCGCGACGAAATGCGGCTTGCGCAGGATGGCGTCGCGCACCCGCGCGGAGACAAGCGTCACCATCTCGCGCTGCTCATGGCGCTGCGCGCGCTCGGCAGCCGTCATGGCCAGCATCCCCGCAGCCCGGCGAATACGCGCCAAGCCGCTGCATCAGAGGAATCGCGCATGGATTCTCTGCCCCCTCCCAACCTTGCGACCGCGCCCGGCGCAGCCTTTTCGGGGCTGCGACGGGCGCCATTCCGGCGTTCCTCCTGCTCGCAATACCTTGATAAGCCTAAGCCCAGGGATTGCACAACATCCTTGCCGCGGGTGGGGGTGCGGAAGGGCCGAGGTCAGGGGTCGAAGTCAGGGGTCGACGGCGCGGAACTCCAGCTTGCCCGACAAGAGGATGGCCACGGTCGAGCAGATCGCGCCCGAAAGCAGGTAAAGCCCCGCGGCAGGCAGCCCGAGCCAGGTCGACAGCAGCAGCGCCGTCAGCGGCGCAAGGCCCGCGCCGAACATCCAGGCCAGGTCCGAGACGATGGCCGAGCCGGTATAGCGGTTGCGCGCCTCGAACAGCGACGCCACCGCGCCCGAGCTTTGCCCGAAGCTGAGGCCGAGGATGAAGAAGCCGGCGATCATGTAGACCAGCTCGCCGGTCTGGCCGCCGGACAGCAGCAAGGGCGCCAGCGCGGCAAAGCCGCCGATCAGCAGTGCGCCGACCAGCAGCAGGTTGCGCCGGCCGAAGCGGTCGGCCAGCCAGCCCGACAGCAGGATGGCCAGGATGCCGCCGGTCGCCGCCACCGCCTCGATGATCAGGAAGCTCAGCAGCGTCTCGTCGGTATAGAGATAGATCCAGGACAGCGGATAGACCGTGACCATGTGGAACATGGCAAAGCTGGCCAGCGGCACGAAGATGCCGATCAGGATCGCGCCGCCGTCCTCGCGCAGGGTCTTGCCGATGCGGGTGGGCTGGAGTTCGCGCGATTCGAACAGCTCGGCGAATTCCTCGGTCGCGACGATGCGCAGCCGTGCGAACAGCGCCACCACGTTGACCGAGAAGGCGACGAAGAACGGATAGCGCCAGCCCCAGTCCAGGAAATCCTGCGCCGTCAGGTTCGCCGCCAGATAGGCGAAGAGCAGGCTGGCGACGATCAGCCCGATGGGCGCGCCCAGCTGCGGCACCATGGCGTAGAAGCCGCGGCGGTGGCGCGGCGCGGTCAGCGCCAGCAGCGAGGGCATGCCGTCCCAGGCGCCCCCCAGCGCCAGCCCCTGCGCGATGCGCAGCATGGCCAGGATGACGACGGCCCAGCCGCCGACGTTCTCGTAGCTGGGGATCAGGCCCATGGCGACGGTCGCGGTCCCCATCAGGAACAGCGCCGCCGTCAGCTTGGTCACGCGGCCGTGGCGGCGGTCGATGCTCATGAACAGCGCGCTGCCCAGCGGCCGGGCGACGAAGGCCAGCGCCAGCAGCGCAAAGGACAGGAGCGTCCCGGTCAGCGGATCGGCGAAGGGAAAGATCCGCTGCGGAAAGACGATCACCGAGGCGATGGCGAAGACGAAGAAATCGAAGAATTCCGAGGTGCGCCCGATGATGACGCCGACCGCGACATCCGAGGGCGAAACCCGGTGGCGACCATGCGAGGACGGGGCCGATTGCACGGCGGGCGGGGAGGAGGTCGTGCTCATGTGTCGAGGAATCCGATGCGATGCAGATTCGTGCCGGGCACGGGCCAACCCGCCGCGGCGTTTCCGGCATCATAGCTGCCGCAAGCCAAAACTGAACTGTATAGGACAAAACGTCGCATGGCGGATTTGACCTAGATCAAGGTAATTCGCCCCGTGCCATGTCGCGGCCCCGCGACTCAGCCGTCCGTCTCTGTCGCTCACCGACATCGGGTAGTCCAATGACCTGCATACGAAAATTCGCCCGCCTGCCATGGCTTGCATTGCTGATTCCGCTTGCCGCCTGCAAGGCCGAGGTGCTGGCGCCCGCCGGGGACGTAGCCGCGCGGCAGCGCGACCTGCTGGTGATCTCGACGCTGCTGATGCTGCTGATCATCGTGCCGGTGATGGTGCTGACCGTGGTCTTTGCCCGCCGCTACCGCGAAAGGAACAAGGACGCCGACTATCGGCCGGACTGGGACCATTCGACCAAGCTGGAATTCGTGATCTGGGCCGCGCCGCTGCTGATCATCATCACGCTGGGCGCGCTGACCTGGGTCGGCACGCATCTGCTGGACCCCTATCGCCCGCTGGACCGCATCGCGGCCGACCGGCCGCTGACCGAGGCGCACAGGCCCCTGCCGGTCCAGGTGGTGGCGATGGACTGGAAATGGCTGTTCATCTATCCCGAGCAGGGCATCGCCTCGGTCAACGAACTGGCCGTGCCGGTGGACCGGCCGGTCGAGTTCACGCTGACCTCGACCTCGGTGATGAACGCCTTCTACATCCCCGCGATGGCCGGCATGATCTATGCCATGCCGGGGATGGAGACCAAGCTGAACGGCGTCTTCAACAATCCCGGCGAATACAAGGGCATCGCCTCGCATTACTCGGGGCACGGCTTCTCGGGGATGCATTTCAAGGCGCATGCCACCGACGAGGCGGGCTTCGACGCCTGGGTCGAAAAGGCCCGCGCGGCCGGCGGCACGCTGGACCGCCCGCGCTACCTGGAGCTGGAGGCGCCCAGCGAGAACGTGCCGCCGATGTCCTTTGCCGAGATCGATCCGCAGCTGTTCCAGCGCATCGTCAACATGTGCGTCGAGCCGGGCAAGATCTGCATGGCCGAGATGATGGCGCTGGACGCGCAGGGCGGCACGGGGCTGGCCGGCACCATGAACGTGACGCAGCTGACCTATGACAAGGACCAGCGCCGCGGCACCCGCGCGCCGGTGCTTGGATGGGAGCCCTTCCAGGTCGCCTCGTTCTGCACGCCCGAGGATTCGGCGCTGATGTTCGGCAAATCGCCCGAACTGGCGCGGGCGCCGGTGGACATGACGCCGATGCGCGGCCATGCGCTGGTGCCGCCGAAAGGGCCCTTCGCCCCCTCGCCCGACAATGCCGTCACGCTGCTGGACCCGGCCGAGGGCCGGGCGCAGAACTTCTGATCGGACGCAAAGCATGGCTACCTTTTCCAACGAGACCACCTTTCTTCTGGGCCGGCTGAACTGGGACGCGATCCCGAAGGAGCCGATCGTCTGGGCCACCTTCGTCGTCGTCGCCCTGGGCGGCATCGCGGGCCTGGCGGCGCTGACGAAATACCGGCTCTGGGGCTGGCTCTGGCGCGAGTGGTTCACCTCGGTCGACCACAAGAAGATCGGCATCATGTATATCGTGCTGGCGCTGATCATGTTCGTGCGCGGCTTTGCCGATGCGATCATGATGCGGCTGCAGCAGGTCTGGGCCTTCGGCGGCTCCGAGGGCTACCTGAACGCGCATCACTACGACCAGATCTTCACGGCGCATGGCGTCATCATGATCTTCTTCGTGGCGATGCCCTTCATCACCGGGCTGATGAACTATGTCGTGCCCTTGCAGATCGGCGCGCGCGACGTGTCCTTTCCCTTCCTCAACAACTTCTCGTTCTGGATGACGGTGGGGGGCGCGGTCATCACCATGGCCTCGCTGTTCCTGGGCGAGTTCGCGCAGACCGGCTGGCTGGCCTTTCCGCCGCTGTCGGGCATCGGCTACAGCCCCTGGGTCGGGGTGGACTATTACATCTGGGGCCTGCAGGTCGCCGGTGTCGGCACCACGCTGTCGGGCATCAACCTGCTGGTGACGATCCTGAAGATGCGGGCGCCGGGCATGACCATGATGCGGATGCCGGTCTTCACCTGGACCTCGTTCTGCGCCAACATCCTGATCGTCGCCTCGTTCCCGGTGCTGACCATGACGCTGATCCTGCTGACGCTGGACCGCTACGTGGGCACCAATTTCTTCACCAACGACCTTGGCGGCAATCCGATGATGTATATCAACCTCATCTGGATCTGGGGCCACCCCGAGGTCTATATCCTGATCCTGCCGCTGTTCGGGGTCTTTTCGGAAGTCACCTCGACCTTCTCGGGCAAGCGGCTGTTCGGCTATAGCTCGATGGTCTACGCCACGGTCTGCATCACGGTGCTGAGCTATCTGGTGTGGCTGCACCATTTCTTCACCATGGGCTCGGGCGCCTCGGTGAACTCGTTCTTCGGGATCACCACCATGATCATCTCGATCCCGACCGGGGCCAAGCTCTTCAACTGGCTGTTCACCATGTATCGCGGCCGCATCCGCTATGAGCTGCCGATGATGTGGACGGTCGCCTTCATGCTGACCTTCGTGATCGGCGGCATGACGGGCGTGCTGCTTGCCGTGCCGCCGGCCGACTTCGTGCTGCACAACTCGCTGTTCCTGATCGCGCATTTCCACAATGTCATCATCGGCGGCGTGCTGTTCGGCCTGTTCGCGGCCATCAACTTCTGGTGGCCCAAGGCCTTCGGCTTCAAGCTGGACGTGTTCTGGGGCAAGGTCTCGTTCTGGTTCTGGGTCGTGGGCTTCTGGGCCGCCTTCATGCCGCTTTACATCCTGGGCCTGATGGGCGTCACGCGGCGGCTGCGCGTCTTCGACGACCCGGACCTGCGGATCTGGTTCGCCATTGCCGCCTTCGGCGCGGTGCTGATCGCCTGCGGCATCGCGGCCATGTTCGTGCAGTTCGGCGTCTCGATCCTGCGCCGCGACCGGCCGGAATACCGCGATGTCAGCGGCGATCCCTGGGACGGGCGGACGCTGGAATGGGCGACCTCGTCGCCGCCGCCGGCCTATAACTTCGCCTTCAACCCGATCTCGCACGGGCTGGACAGCTGGTGGGAGATGAAGCAGCAGGGCGCCACCCGCCCGACCGGGGGCTACATGCCGATCCACATGCCGAAAAACACCGGCACCGGCGTGATCCTGGCCGCGCTGGCCACGGTCTGCGGCATGGCGCTGGTCTGGTATGTCTGGTGGCTGGCGGCGGCAAGCTTCCTGGGCATCGTCGCCGTGAGCATCGCCCATACCTTCAACTACAACCGCGACTATTACATCCCGGTCTCGGAAATCGAGGCGACCGAGGATGCCCGGACGCGCCAGCTTGCGCAGGGGGTTTGAGAGATGAGCCACGCGACGACCGACACCATGGCCCGCCATTGGGAGCTTGAGCCCCATCACCACCCCGACGGCGCCTCGACCAGCCTGGGCTTCTGGGTCTACCTGATGAGCGACTGCCTGATGTTCGCGGTGCTGTTCGCGGTCTATGGCGTGCTGGGCACCAGCTTCGCCGCCGGGCCGGGGCCGAAAGACCTGTTCGACCTGGAGCTGGTCGCCGTCAACACCGCCATGCTGCTGCTGTCCTCGATCACCTTCGGCTTTGCCATGCTGGCCATGGGCAAGGGCGACCAGCGGGGCACGCTGCGCTGGCTGGCGGTGACGCTGTTCTTCGGCCTGTGCTTCCTGGCCATCGAGCTTTACGAGTTCCACCACCTGATCCATATCGGCGCCGGGCCGCAGCGCTCGGGGTTCCTGTCGGCCTTCTTCACGCTGGTGGGCACGCATGGGCTGCATGTCACCTTCGGCTCGATCTGGCTGGTGACGCTGATGGTGCAGATCACCCGCACCGGGCTGATCCCGGCGAACCAGCGCCGCATGGTCTGCCTGTCGATGTTCTGGCATTTCCTCGACGTCATCTGGATCGGCGTCTTTACCTTCGTCTATCTGCTGGGGATGATCTGATGTCCGCCGACCACACCCATGCCGCGCATCACGACGACCACGGCCACGACCACGGCAGCTATTCCTCGTATATCAAGGGTTTCCTGCTGTCGGTGATCCTGACCGCGATCCCCTTTGGCCTGGTCATGGCCGGCGGCTTCGAAAGCCGGGCGCTGACCGCCGTCACCGTGATCGGCTTTGCCGTGGTGCAGATCCTGGTCCACATGGTCTATTTCCTGCACATGAACGGCAAGCAGGAAGAGGGCTGGACCATGCTCTCCACCATCTTCACCGTGGTGGTGGTGGTCATCCTGCTGGCCGGCTCGCTCTGGGTCATGTATCACATGAACACCAACATGATGCCGCAGATGGACCATGAGCTGACGCAGGGCTTCGGCTCGTGACCCTGCGCCGGCTGGCGGCCTCGGCCGGGGCGCTGGCGGTGTTCCTGGCGCTGGTGGCGCTGGGGGTCTGGCAGGTGCAGCGGCTGGCCTGGAAGACCGACCTGATCGCGCGGGTCGAGGCGCGGCTGGCGGAAAGCCCCGTCCCCGCACCCGGACCCGCCGCATGGGCGGCGCTGGAGGCGCGCGATGCCGAATATCGCCGGGTCACGGTGACGGGCCGCTATCGTGCGAACAGCGACACGCTGGTCAAGGCGGTGACGGCGCGGGGACCGGGCTTTTGGGTGATGACGCCGCTGCAGACGCCCCAGGGCTGGACCGTGCTGGTCAATCGCGGCTTCGTGGCGGATGCCGCCCGCGACGACCACCCCCTGCCCCAGGGCGAGGTGGCGGTGACGGGTCTTTTGCGCATGAGCCAGCCGGGCGGCGCCTTCCTGCGCGGCAACGATCCCGCGGCCGGGCGCTGGTATTCCCGCGACACGGCGGCCATCGCCATGGCGCAGGGGCTTGGCGCGGTCGCGCCCTGGTTCCTCGACGCCGATGCCCGCGGCGACGGGGCGCAGCCCATCGGCGGGCTGACCGTGGTCCGCTTTCGCAACAGCCACCTGGGCTATGCCCTGACCTGGTTCTCGCTGGCGGCGCTTTGGGCGGGCTGGCTGCTCTGGGCCCGGCGCCGGGGCCTGCGGGACTGACGGGAAAACCGGCGCGGCTTGACTTGAATCAACGTCCCGGCGGCTTGATATTCGCAAGGGTGGGCCAGATGCTTGCGCAGCCAGGCTGGAATGGCCCAGCCCCGCCCCGTCGCCATCCGGTCTCTGCACCCCCGCGTCCGCCGAGGAGATGCCCATGAAGACCCCGACCCGCGCGCCGACGCCCGCCGCCGTAACCGCCGAACTGCCGCCCGTGCCCTGCCCCGAGCCCCTGGGGCGCGAAGCCTTCCGCACCTTCGACCGCATGCGCGAGGCGATGACGGCCCAGTTCACCGGCGGGCTCTCGCCGGCGGCGCTGACGCTGGCCTTGCAGGACTGGACCATGCACCTGGCCGCCGCGCCCGGCAAGCGGATGGAGCTGATCGACAAGGCCAACCGCAAGGCCGCGCGGCTGTTGTGCCACCTGGCCGCGCTTTGCGTGGACCGCGAGGCGCCCGCCTGCATCGACCCGCTGCCCGGCGACTATCGCTTTGCCGCCGAGGGCTGGAAGAAGCCGCCCTTCAGCATCTGGGCGCAGGCGTTCCTGCTGCAACAGCAATGGTGGCACAATGCCACGCATGAGGTGCCGGGGGTGAACCCGCATCACCAGGACATCGTCTCCTTCGCCGCGCGGCAGATGCTGGACGTGTTCTCGCCCTCGAACCTGCCCTTCACCAATCCCGAGGTTATCGCCCGCACCATGCAGACCGGCGGCATGAACCTGGTGCAGGGGATGCGCAACTGGTCCGAGGACGTGATCCGCGAGGCCACCGGCCAGCCCCCGGTCGGGACCGAGGATTTCGTGGTCGGCAAGGACGTGGCGGTGACGCCGGGCAAGGTCGTCTTCCGCAACCACCTGATCGAGCTGATCCAATACGCCCCCGCCACCGAGACGGTGATGGCAGAGCCGATCCTAATCGTGCCGGCCTGGATCATGAAATACTATATCCTGGACCTTTCGCCGCAGAACTCGCTGATCCGGCACCTGGTGGCGCAGGGCCATACGGTCTTCTGCATCTCCTGGCGCAACCCGCAGGCCGAGGACCGCGACCTGACGCTGGACGACTACCGCCGGCTGGGGGTGATGGCGGCGCTGGATGCGGTCGGCGCCGTCCTGCCCCAGCGCAAGGTCCATGCCGTCGGCTACTGCCTGGGCGGCACGCTGCTGTCGATCGCCGCCGCCGACATGGCGCATGGCGACGACGACCGGCTGGCAAGCCTGACCCTGCTGGCGGCGCAGACCGATTTCAGCGAACCGGGGGAACTGGCGCTGTTCATCGACCACAGCCAGGTGAACCTATTGGAAAGCATGATGTGGAACCGCGGCTACCTCTCTGCCGACCAGATGGCCGGGGCCTTCCAGCTGCTGCGCTCGAACGACCTGATCTGGTCGCGCATGGTGCATGACTACCTGATGGGCGAGCGCAAGCCGATGATCGACCTGATGGCCTGGAACGCCGATTCGACGCGCATGCCCTATCGCATGCATGCCGAATACCTCGAGCGGCTCTACCTGGAGAACGAACTGGCCGCCGGGCGCTTCATGGTCGAGGGGCGGCCGGCCGCGATCCAGAACATCCGCGTGCCGATGTTCGTCGTCGGCACCGAGCGCGACCATGTCGCGCCCTGGCGCTCGGTGTTCAAGATCCATTACCTCAGCAATACCGAGCTGACCTTCGTGCTGACCAGCGGCGGCCACAACGCCGGCATCGTCAGCGAGCCGGGCCGGCCGCACCGGCGCTATCGCATCGCGCTGCGCGAGGCCGGCGGGCGCTGCCCCAGCCCCGACACCTGGGCCGAGACCGCCGAGGCGCGGCCGGGTTCCTGGTGGGAGGCCTGGACCGAATGGCTGGCCGCGCATTCCTCGGCCGGGCGCACGGCCCCGCCGGCCATGGGCGCGGGCAAGGCCGGCCGTGCGCGGCTGGCCGCCGCGCCGGGCAGCTACGTGCTGCAGCGATAGGGCCCGGACCCCCGCATTGCGCTGGCCGGCGAATGCCGCCAAACAGGTCAGGGACAGGTGACTGCCGAAGGAGATCCCGATGAAGCCAGCCGAGATCGTGCCGGACCCGGTCGCATGGCACGCCCAGAGCGGCGAAGAGGTCTGCGCCGCGCTGGCGACCAGCCTGGACGGGCTTGCCCATGACGAGGCCGCGCGGCGGCTGGACCGCTTCGGCCCGAACGAGCTGCCGCCCGCCGCCCGCATCCATCCGGTGCTGCGCTTCCTGGCGCAGTTCAACAATGCGCTGATCTATTTCCTGCTATCCGCGGCGGTGGCGGCGATTGCGCTGGGACATGTCATCGACGGCGCGGTGATCGTGGTCGTGGTGCTGGTCAACGCCATCGTCGGCTTCATCCAGGAGGGCAAGGCCGAGCGCGCGCTGGACGCGATCCGCGACATGATCGCCCCCCATGCCGTGGTGCTGCGCGAGGGCGAGCGGCACACGCTCGACACCCGCCAGATCGTGCCCGGCGACATCGTGGTGGTCGAGGCCGGCGACAAGGTGCCCGCCGACCTGCGCCTGCTGCGGGCGCGCGGGCTCAGCGCCGACGAGGCGATCCTGACCGGCGAATCGGTGCCGGCGGAAAAGACCGAAGGCCCGGTCGCGCCCGATGCCGCGCTTGGCGACCGCGCGCCGATCCTGCATTCCGGCACGCTGATCACCACCGGACAGGGCATCGGCGTGGCCGTCGCGACCGGCCCGCGGACCGAAATCGGCCGCATTTCCGACATGATCGGCGCGGTGCAAAGCCTGACCACGCCGCTTCTGCGCCAGATCAACGCCTTCGGCACCCGCTTCACCTGGTTCGCCATCGCCACCGCGGCGCTGCTGTTCGCCTTTGCCACGCTGTTCCGGGGCTATGACGCGCTGGATGCGCTGATGGTGGTGGTGGCGCTGGCGGTCGGCGTGGTGCCCGAGGGGTTGCCCGCCGTCATCACCATCACCCTGGCCATCGGCGTGCGCCGCATGGCCGCGCGCAATGCCGTGGTGCGCCGCCTGCCCGCGGTCGAGACGCTGGGCGCGACCTCGGTGATCTGCTCGGACAAGACCGGCACGCTGACCCGCAACGAGATGACCGTGCGCCATCTGGTGACTGCCGCCAGCCTGACCGCGGTCTCGGGCACCGGCTACGCCCCCGAGGGGCGGTTCTCGGACGCGGACGGCGCCGAGCCCCTGCCCGATCCCCAGCGCGACACGCTGATCCGCGCCGGGCTTTTGTGCAACGACGCCCTGCTGGTCGAGCGCGAGGGGCAGTGGGCCGTGCTGGGCGATCCGATGGAAGGCGCGCTGGTCGCCACCGCCGCCAAGGCCGGCCTGCACCCGGAAACCGAACGCGCCGCCTGGAACCGGCTGGACGAGATCCCCTTCGACGCACAGCACCGCTTCATGGCCACGCTGCACGACGACCCGCAGGCCGGCCCCCAAGGCGGGCGGCGCATCTTCGTCAAGGGCGCGCCCGAGCGGGTGCTTGCCATGTGCGGGGCGCAGGCGGCGGGCGACGCGGCCCTGCCGCTCGATGGCGGCTATTGGCAGGAATGCATCGACGCCTGCGCCGAGGGCGGCGAGCGGGTGCTGGGCTTTGCCACCCTTGCCACCGGCCCCGAGGTCGAGCGGCTGGATTTCGCCATGGTCGAAAGCGGGCTGACCTTCCTGGGCCTTGCCGGCTTCATCGACCCGCCGCGCGACGAGGCCATCGCCGCGGTGGCCGAATGCCGCTCGGCCGGGATCGCCATCAAGATGATCACCGGCGACCACAAGGGCACGGCGGCCGCCATCGCCCGCCAGCTGGCCATCGCCGACGATCCCAAGGTGCTGGAGGGCGCCGCGCTGGACGGCATGCCCGACGAAAGGCTGCGCCGGGTGGTCGAGGAGGTCAGCGTCTTTGCCCGCGCCACGCCCGAACACAAGCTGCGCATCGTCAATGCCTTGCAGGCGAACGGCCATATCGTCGCCATGACCGGCGACGGGGTGAACGACGCGCCCGCGGTCAAGCAGGCCGATGTCGGCGTCGCCATGGGCCGCAAGGGCACCGAGGCCGCCAAGGAGGCGGCGCAGATGGTGCTGCTCGACGACAATTTCGCCTCGATCGTCGCCGCCGTGCATGAGGGGCGCACCGTCTACGACAATATCCGCAAGGTGATCGGCTGGACGCTGCCGACCAACGGCGGCGAGGTGCTGTGCGTCATCCTGGCGATCTTCCTGGGCGTCACCCTGCCGATGACGCCGGTGCAGATCCTGTGGATCAACATGATCCTGACCGTCACCCTAGGGCTGGTGCTGGCCTTCGAGCCGTCGGAACCCGACGTGATGGGCCGCCCGCCGCGCCCGCGCGACGCGCCGATCCTGTCGCGCTTCCTGGTCTGGCGCATCGGCTTCGTCTCGGTGCTGTTCATGCTCGGGGCCTTCGGCATCTTCGCCTTTGCCCTGAACCGCGGCTATGACGTCGAGGGCGCCCGCACCATGGTCGTCAACACGCTGGTGGTGATGGAGATCTTCTATTTGTTCAACGTGCGCTACCTGCACCGCAGCTCGTTCAGCCTGATCGGCGCCATGGGCACGCCCGCCGTGCTGGGGGCGGTCGCGGTGGTGGTCGGGGCGCAGGTCCTGTTCACCTATGCGCCCTTCATGCACGAGTTGTTCGACAGCGCCCCGGTCGCCTTTGTCGACGGGCTGGTGATCGTGCTGGTCGGGGTGACGCTCATGGCCATCCTGGAGATCGAAAAGACCCTGACGCGCAGATTTTCCCTGTAAAGATGGCGGCCTCGGGTGCCCGGATTGATTTTGTTCCCCATATGTTCTATGTTGGGACCATGATCTGCAAGGGAGATCCGCCATGGATGCCACCACCTTTGCCCTGCCGGCCACGCCGCGCCAGATCGCCTATGCGCGTTCGCTGGCGCTGAGGAACCAGACGCTTCTGCCGTGGGAAGTGCAGCAGGACCGCCGCACGCTCAGCGCCTGGATCGAGGCGCAGGCGCGGATGCGGCCGGCGACGGGGCTGCCGACCTCGAAGCAGGTCGCCTTCGCCGAGCGCATCGCCCGGCTCAAGCGCCGCGCCGTGCCCGACGAATGCTTCCGCGACCGCCAGCTGCTGTCGCGCTGGATCGACAGCAACCGCTGAAACCGGCGCCCCGCGGCCGGATCAGCGCCGCCCGTCCAGCGCCGCCAGCGCCGTCAATTGCACCCCGGCCGGGTCCGCCAGGTCGTCCAGCACCTGGAAATGGTCGCAGCCCGGAACATGCAGCAGCACCGCACGCTCGCCCGCCTGCCGGCAGGCCGCGGCATAGTCGTCGGATTGCCGGATCAGTTCCGGCAGCTCCTCGGCGCCGACGGCGACCAGCATGGGCGCGCCGGCGGCGATGTTGCGCTGCGGGCTGCAGGCGGCGATCTCGGCCTCGGTCAGTTGCAGCTTGTCGTTCAGCTGGCCCAGGCCGATCGGCTCCAGGTCGAACAGCCCGCTGATCGCCAGCACCGAGCCGACGGCGGGATGCCCGCGATGCATGGCCGCCAGATGCCCGCCGGCGGAATGCCCGGCAAGGCAAAGCCGCCCGACCCCTTGCGCCGCCAGATGGTCCAGAAGCTGCCCGATCTCGGCCACGATCTGCGTCATGCTGGCCTGCGGCGCCAGCGTGTATTCGGCCAAGATCACGTCATGGCCGCGCGCCAGCGGGCCGGCGGCGCAGAAGGCGAAATCCTCCTTGACGCAGCTTTGCCAATAGCCGCCGTGGATGAAGACGAAGGCCGGCGCATCCGCCCCGCCGCCGGCAAACCAGTCATAGGTCTGGCGCGCGCCGGGGCCATAGCGCCGGTCCCGCCGGCAATCCTGCGCGGCATGGAAAGCCGCGCTGCGCGCGCGGAAATCCCGCATCAGCCCCGGAAAATCCGCGAGCCTGCCGGTATTGCTATAGGCCCTGTCCAGTTCATGCCGGTTCATGCCGCGATAGATCGCCGTCGTCATTCACACCCCCAGATAGCGGTCGGTCAGATCGGCGGTCAGATCGGCGATGCCGCCCTGCCAGACCGTCGCGCCGCGTTCCACGATCACCGCGCGGTCGGCGACCGAGGCGATCTCGCTGAGCGACTTGTCCACCAGCAGGATCGACAGCCCCTCGGCTTTCAGCCGCCGCACGCCGGCCCAGATCTCCTGCCGCACGACCGGGGCCAGCCCCTCGGTCGCCTCGTCCAGCACCAGCAGGCGCGGATTGGTCATCAGCGCCCGGCCGATGGCCAGCATCTGCTGCTCGCCCCCCGACAGCGTGCGCGCGACCTGGCCCATGCGTTCCTGCAAGCGGGGAAACAGCGCGCAGACGCGAGGCATGTCCCAGGGGCCGGGGCGGGCGGCGACGGTCAGGTTCTCGGCCACGGTCAGCGGCGCGAAGCAGCGCCGCCCCTCGGGGACCAGCCCGACGCCCAGCCGCGCCACCTTGGGCGCCGTCAGGCCGGCGACATCGCGGCCGGCAAGGCGCAGGCTGCCGCCGGAATGCGGCATCAGCCGGCTGATGCAGCGGATGGTCGTGGTCTTGCCCATGCCGTTGCGGCCCATCAGCGCCACCACCTCGCCCTGGTCCAGGTCCAGCGTGATGCCGAACAGCGCCTGCACCGGGCCGTAACAGGCGGTCACGTCGCGCAGTTCCAGCAGCCGGGTCATGCGTCCTCTCCCAGGTAGGAGCGCCGCACCTCGGGGTTGGCGCGGATCTCGGCGACGCTGCCGGTGGCGATGATGCGGCCATAGACCAGGACCGAGATGCGGTCGGCCAGCGCAAAGACCGCGTCCATGTCATGTTCGACCAGCAGGATCGGCGCCTCGTTGCGCAGTTCCGCCAGGATGGCAGTCAGCTGCCGCCCGCCCTCCAGCCCCATGCCGGCCATCGGCTCGTCCAGCAGGAAGGCGCGCGGGCGCAGGGCCAGGGCCATGGCAATCTCCAGCTTGCGCCGCTCGCCATGCGACAGTGTCGCGGCCGGGACCAGGTGCCGCCCGGCCAGGCCCGCCTGCTCGATATGGAACAGCGCGGGTTCGGTCAGCTTGCGGTCGGCCAGCGCCGGCAGGTGAAAGCGGAACACCGCGCCGCTGGCCCCGGCCACCGCCAGCATGACGTTTTGCAGCACGGTGAAGTCCGGGATCACCGACGAGACCTGGAAGCTGCGCGCCAGCCCCAGCCGCGCCCGCGCCGCCGCGTCCAGCCCGTCGATCCCCTGCCCCTCGAAGCGGATGGTGCCGGCGTCGGGCCGGATCTCGCCGACGATCTGCTTGATCAGCGTGGACTTGCCGGCACCGTTCGGGCCGATCAGGGCGTGGATCTCGCCCGGCCGCAGGTCCAGGCTGACATCGTCGGTCGCCGCCAGCGCGCCGAAGGACTTGCGCAGGCCGCGGATCTCCAGGATGGGTTCGTTCAGCTTGGGTTCAGGCATGGCGGCCCCTTTTCGTGACGATGCCGATCAGCCCGCCCGGCGCGAACAGCACGATGGCCAGCAGCAGAAGGCCCAGCAGCGCCTGCCAGTAATCGCTGATGCCGCCCAGCACATGCTCGAGCAGGATGAAGAGCGCGGCACCCGCGACCGGGCCGCAAAGCCGCCCCACGCCGCCCAGGATGACGAAGACCATGATCTCGCCCGACATGTGCCAGGACAGCATGGCCGGGCTGACGAAGCGGTTGAGGTCGGCGTAAAGCGACCCCGCCAGCCCGACGATCATCCCCGACAGCACGAAAGCCGTCAGCCGGATCGCATAGGGGCGGATGCCGACGGCGACGGTGCGCTGGCTGTTCTGCCGCGCCGCCTGCAAGGCCAGGCCGAAACGCGACTGGGTGACGACCGCGGTAAAGACCAGCGCCACCGCCAGCAGCGTGGCGCAGATGGCGAAATACTGGATCGGGGCAAAGGTGTTCAGGCCGGGGAAGCTGTTGCGGACATAGAAGCTCAGCCCGTCCTCGCCGCCATAGCGCGGCCAGCTGATGGCGAAGTAATAGAGCATCTGCGCGAAGGCCAGCGTCACCATGATGAAATAGACGCCCGAGGTGCGCAGGCTGAGCGCGCCGATGACCAGCGCCGCCAGCCCCGCGGCCAGCATGGCCATGGGCCAGATGCCCAGCATCTCGTTGCTGCCCATGACGGTAAAGGGCAGGCTCAGGACGGGCGTGCCCGTGCTGGCATGGCTGGCCAGGATGCCGGTGACATAGCCGCCGATGCCGAAGAAGGCGGCATGGCCGAACGAGATCAGCCCGCCATAGCCGAGCGCCAGGTTCAGCCCCACCCCGGCCAGGCCGAAGATCGCGGCCTTGGTCGCCAGCGTGACGGTAAAGCCGTTGCCGGCCAGATGCGCGCCAAGGGCGGTGGCGACCAGCAGGGCAAAGATCGCCAGGTTGACGGCGGTGTCGCGGTTCAACGTCTGCTGCATTACTCAGCCCCTCGCCCCGAAAAGTCCCTGCGGCCGCAGGATCAGCACCACGGCCATCAGCACATAGATCAGCACCGAGGCCAGCGAGGCGCCCACGGTATTGGCGCTGGAGGCGTCCCATATCCGCGACAGCAGCCCCGGCAGCAGCGCCTTGCCCAGCGTGTCGGTCATGCCGACCAGCAGCGCGCCGACGAAGGCGCCCTTGATCGAGCCGATGCCGCCGATCACCACCACGACGAAGGCCAGGATCAGCACCGGCTCGCCCATGCCGACCTGCACCGACTGGATGGTGCCGACCAGCGCCCCGGCGAACCCCGCCAGCGCCGCGCCAAGCGCAAAGACGATGGTGTAGAGCCGGGCGATGTCCACCCCCAGCGCGCCGATCATCTCGCGATCCGCCTCGCCGGCGCGGATGCGGATGCCCAGCCGCGTGCGCGTGATGAGCCACCAAAGCCCCAGGGCCACCGCCGCGCCGAAGCCGATGATGACCAGCCGGAACAGCGGGTAATGCAGCCCGCCCGGCAGCACCACCGCCCCCGAAAGCGAGGCCGGCAGCTTGAGGTAAAGCGGGAACGAGCCGAAGAGCCAGCGCGTGCCCTCGGAAAACACCAGGATCAGCGCAAAGGTGGCCAGCACCTGATCCAGGTGGTCGCGGGCGTATAGCCGCCGGATCACCGCCATCTCGACCAGCGCGCCCGCCGCGGCGGCGGCCACCAGGCTGGCCGCCAGCCCCAGCCAGAACGAGCCGGTGGCCGCCGCCACCGCCGCGCAGGCAAAGGCCCCGGTCATGTAGAGCGAGCCATGCGCAAGGTTGATCAGCCCCATGACGCCGAAGACCAGGGTCAGCCCGGCCGCCATCAGAAACAGCATCATCCCGTATTGCAGGCCGTTCAGCGCCTGCTCGGCCAGAAGCATCACCGCTTTCTCTCCCGAATTGCCAGGGGGCCGGGCCTCATCGACCCGGCCCGGCAGGGCTTACATCTTGCACTGCTCGGCATAGGCATCGCCATGGTCGGTCATGGCCGGGCCGATGATCTTGTTGGTCAGCACGTCGCCTTCCCTGACCACCTCGCGCACGTAATAGTCCTGGATCGGGTGCTGGTTCGGGCCAAAGCGGAACTTGCCGCGCACGCTGGGGAAATCCGCCTCGGCCAGCGCCGCGCGGAAGGCGTCGGCATCGCCCACGTCGGCCTTGGCGATGGCCGAGAGAAGCAGGTTCGCCGTGTCATAGGCCTGCGCCGCGTAAAGCGAGGGCAGCCGGCCGTATTCGGCCTGGAAGGTTTCGACGAAGGCCGCATTCGCCTCGTTGTCCAGGTCCTTGGACCATTGCGCGGTGTTCTTGACCCCCAGCGCGGCATCGCCCACCGCAGGCAGGATGTCCTGGCTGAAGCTGAAGGCCGGGCCGATCACCGGCTTGCCGACGCCGGATTCGGCATATTGCTTCATGAAGGCGATGCCCATGCCGCCCGGCAGGAAGAAGAACACCGCATCCGCGTCGCTGGCGCGGATCTGGGCGATCTCGCCGGCGTAATCGGTCTGGCCGACCTGGGTATAGACCTCGCTGACCACCTCGCCCTTGTAATAGCGCTTGAAGCCCGCCAGCGAATCCTGCCCGGCGGGATAGTTCGGCGCCATGATGAAGACCTTGCCGATGCCGGCATCCGTGGCATGGGCGCCCGCCGCCTCGTGCAGGTTGTCGTTCTGGTAGGAGACCGAGAAATATTTCGGATGGCAGCCCGCCCCGGCCAGCTGCGAGGGCGCGGCATTGGTGGACAGGTAGAACTTGTCCTGCGCCACCGCCGCCGGCACCACGGCCATGGCGAGGTTCGACCAGACGATGCCGGTCAGCACGTCGACCTGGTCGGACTGGATCATCTTGTCGGCGATCTGCACCGCGACATCGGGTTTCTGCTGGTCGTCCTCGATCACCAGCTCGACCGCCTGGCCCGCCTCACCGGCGTTCTTCAGCGCCAGCAGGAAGCCGTCGCGCGTGTCGACGCCCAGCCCGGCCCCGCCGCCCGACAGCGTGGTGATCATGCCGACCTTGACGGGTTCGGCCTGGGCGGCCCCGGCCAGGGCCAAGGCGGCGGTGCCGCAGATCAGCAGCCTTTTCAGTTCCATGACATACTCCCTGTGTGATGCGCGATTGGTCGTCGCATGTTTTTATGATGCGGTCGCGGGCTGCAACGGCTTTCGCGCATCAGCCCGCAACCCCAAGGGTCACGCCCGCCCCTCGAGCAGGCGGAAACGCTGGATCTTGCCGCTTTCGGTCTTGGGCAGCGCTTGGGCGAAAACCACGCGGCGCGGGTATTTGAAGGGCGCGATGACGGATTTGACGTGGTCCTGCAAGCCCTTGGCCATCGCCTCGTCTGCGGCGGCGCCGGGGCGCAGGACGACATGCGCCTCGACGATCTGGCCGCGCGCCTCGTCCGGGGCGCCGACCACGGCGCATTCCAGCACGTCGGGATGGGCAAGCAGCGCCGCCTCGACCTCGGGGCCGGCGATGTTGTAGCCGGCCGAGACGATGATGCCGTCGGTGCGGGCGGCAAAGTGGAAATAGCCCTGCTCGTCCTTCCAGAAACTGTCGCCGGTCAGGTTCCAGCCGTCCTGCACATAGGCGCGCTGCTTGTCGGGGTCGGCCAGATAGCGGCAACCGACCGGCCCGCGCACCGCCAGCCGCCCGGTCTCGCCCGGCGGCAGCTCGTGCCCGTCCGGGCCGATGATCCTGGCCTCGTAGCCCGCGACCGGGCGGCCGGTGCAGGCCGGGCGACTGTCACCGAAACGGTTGGTCAGGAAGATGTGCAGCATCTCGGTCGAGCCGATGCCGTCCAGCATCGGCTTGCCGGTCTTGGCCATCCATTCCTCATAGACCGGCGCGGGCAGCGTCTCGCCGGCCGAGACGGCGGCGCGCAGGCTGGACAGGTCCGCACCCTCGTCCATCGCCCGCATCATCACCCGATAGGCGGTCGGCGCAGTAAAGCAGATGGTGGCGCGGTATTTCTGGATGATCTCGACCATGTTCGGCGGCGAGGCGTTCTCCAGCAGCGCCGCCGAGGCGCCGAAGCGCAGCGGAAACACCGCCAGCCCGCCCAGCCCGAAGGTAAAGGCCAGGGGCGGCGAGCCGACGAAGACATCCTCGGGCCGCACCTCCAGCACCTCGCGGGCATAGCCGTCGGCGATGATCAGGATGTCGCGATGGAAATGCATGGTCGCCTTGGGCTCGCCCGTGGTCCCCGAGGTGAACCCCAGCAGCGCCACGTCGTCGCGTCCCGTGCGCACCGCCTGGAAGCGCACCGGCTGGGACAGGGCAGCGCGGTCCAGGTCGGCATCGTGGTTCGCGGTGCCGTCGAAGCCGACCACGGTCGTCAGGTGCCGGCTGTCCCTGGCGGCCAGCGCCAGCTCGTCCATCAGCCGCGTGTCGCAAAGCGCGTGGCTGACCTGCGCCTTGTCGATGATCTTGGCCAGCTCGCCCGCGCGCAGCATCGGCATGGTGTTGACCACCACCGCGCCCGCCTTGGTCGCGGCCAGCCAGCAGGCCACCATCGCCGGGTTGTTGGCCGAGCGGATCAGCACCCGGTTGCCGGGCCGCACGCCGTAGCTTTCGACCAGCGCATGGGCGATGCGGTTGGTCCAGTCGGTCAGTTCCTTGTAGCTGCGGATGCGGCCGTTGCCGATCAGCGCGATATGGTCGCCGAAGCCCCGCTCGACCATGCGGTCGGTCAGCTCGACCGCGGCGTTCAGATATTCGGGATAGTCGAAGCCCTCCAGCAGCAGCTGCGGCCAAAGCTCGGGCGGCGGCAGGTTGTCGCGCGCGAAGCGGTCGACATGCGCCGAGGGTCCAAGCGGCGGATTGCCCGTCATCTTCAATCTCCCTGTTGGGCGGGCCGGCATCTTGTCGTGCCTTGGCCCGCGGGTGCCCTGCCCCCGTCAGGCGGGGATCACAGCGGTTGCCTCGATCTCGACCTTGGCGCGGTCCTCGACCAGGGCCACGACCTGCACCAGCGCCATGGCCGGATAGTGCCGGCCGATGATCTCCTTGTAGGCCTGGCCGATGTCCTTGAGTGCGGCCAGGTATTCCCGCTTGTCGGTGACATACCAGGTCAGCCGCACCAGGTGCTCGGGCCGGGCGCCGGCCTCGGCCAGCACGGCGACGACGGATTGCAGCGCCAGGCGCACCTGCCCGGCGAAATCGTCGGTCTCGAACTCCTGCTGCCCGTTCCAGCCGATCATGCCGCCGGTGAACACCATCCGCCCGGTCGCGGCGATGCCGTTGGAATAGCCCGGCGTCGCCTTCCAGTTCCTCGGATGCAGAACCTCATGCACCATCGCTTGCCTCCATGAACGCGATCATCTTGCGGCGGATCGGCTCGGGCCAGGGCGCGGCGCGCCCCTGCGGCGTGACCCAGACCAGGGTCGAGGCGCATTGCAGCCGGACCTGCCCGCCGGCGCTGGCCTGCTGCGCCAGCCGCGCGCTGGAGCGGCCGACATGCTGCACCTCCAGCGCGAATTCCAGCACCTCGCCCAGCCGCGAGGGGGCCTGGAAGCCGGCCTCGATCCGCACGGTCGGGACGGCGCAACCCTCCTCGATGTGGATGCGGGTGAAGGGATAGGCCAGCACCTCGGCAAAGAAGTTCTCGATCACCGAGTTCAGCATCTCGAAATAGCGCGGGTAGAAGACGATCCCCGCCGGGTCGCAATGGTTGAACTCGACCTGGATGCGGCGCAGATAGCGCATCAGTCATTGGCCTCCGGCGGCAGGAAATCGACCTCGTGCCGGGCCGACAGCGCGACGACGGTCGGAATGTCCGTCAGGTCGTGCAGCGCCTCGAACAGCGCGCGCAGGTTGCCGGCGGGCGAGACCCAGAACAGCGCCCGCGCCGGCTTGTCGGACTTGTTGAAATAGCCATGCGGCACGCCGCGCGGCATCCGCACCAGATCGCCGGCCCTGGCCACCGACCAGACGCCGTCCAGCTTCACATGCAGCTCGCCCTCCTGCACCAGGATGAACTCGTCCTGCGTCGGGTGGATATGCACCGGCACGAACTGACCCGGCTCGCTGTTGGTCTCGAAGGCGAAGCTGCTGCCGCAATCCGCCTTGGGGAGATAGCGCTGGCCGAGGATGTTCCATTCGATGCCCTCGATCCCCTCGCCCTGGCGGGTGATGCCGCCGTCCAGTGCCTTGTCCATGCCGTCCCCCCTGTTCAGCCCAAGATCGCGCGGGCGATGACCACGCGCTGCACGTCGCTGGCGCCCTCGTAGATGCGCAGGGCGCGGATGTCGCGGTAAAGCGCCTCGACCGCGGTGCCGTGGCGCACGCCGTCGCCACCATGCAGCTGCAGCGCGGCGTCAATCACCTCCTGCGCGGCCTCGGTGGCGTAAAGCTTGGCCATCGCCGCCTCGCGGGTGATGCGGGGGGCGCCCTGGTCCTTGGCCCAGGCGGCGCGATAGACCAGCAGCGCCGCCGCATCCACCTTCAGCGCCATGTCGGCCAGATGGCCCTGCACCATCTGGTGATCGGCCAAGGTGCCGCCGCCGGCCCGAGGCCTGCGCACCCGCGCCAGGGCCTCGCCCAGCGCGCGCCGCGCCATGCCCAGCGCCGCCGCACCGACGGTGGGGCGGAACACGTCCAGCACCGACATGGCGATCTTGAAGCCCTCGCCCGGCCGGCCGATCAGCGCCGCATCGGGCAGCGCCACCCCGTCCAGCTTCAGCCGCGCCAGCGGATGCGGGGCGATCACCTCGATCCGCTCGGCGATGGTCAGCCCGGCGCTGTCCGCCGGCATCAGGAAGGCCGAAAGGCCGCGCGCGCCGGGCGCCTCGCCCGTGCGGGCAAAGACCACGTAGAGGTCGGCGATACCGCCGTTCGAGATATAGGTCTTTTCGCCCGTCAGCCGCCAGCCGCTTGGGGCGCGCTCGGCCAGCGTCGCCGTGCTGGCCACGTCCGAGCCGGCGCCGGGCTCGGTCAGTGCAAAGGCCGCGATCGCCTGGCCGGTGCGCGTCCGCTCCAGCCAGGCGCGCTGGCCGGGGGTGCCGAACAGCGTCACCGCCCCCATGCCCAGCCCCTGCATGGCAAAGGCGAAATCGGCCAGCGGGTCGTGGCGGGCCAGCGTCTCGCGGATCAGGCACAGGCTGCGCACGTCCAGCGCCTCGCCCGCGCCCGCATCCGCGCCGCTATGGCGCAGGAAGCCCGCCGCCCCAAGCGCCGCGACCAGCGCCTTGCAGGCGGCATCGACATCGCCGTGATCCACGGGCAGATGCGCCACGCACCAATCCTCCAGCGCCGCCGCCAGCTCGCGGTGGCGCGGCTCGAAGAAGGGCCAGTCCAGAAAGCTGCGATCCGCCATGTCATCCGTCCCTTTCCCTGCGGGGATTTCCAAGGGGCGCGCGCGTCCCTTGGAGCGGGGGTGCGGGGGCGGCAGCCCCCGCCTTCCCCCCTCGATCAGTCGCCCTCGAACACGGGCTTTTCCCTGGCCACGAAGGCGCGATAGGCGCGTTCGAAATCGCGGGTCTGCATGCAGATCGCCTGCGCCTGCGCCTCGGCCTCGATGGCCTGCTCCAGCCCCATGTTCCATTCCTGGTTCAGCTGGGTCTTGGTGATGCCATGGGCAAAGACCGGCCCGGCCGCCAGCCGCCCGGCCAGCGCCTGCGCCGCCTCCTCCAGCGCACCCGCGTCATGCAGCGCGTTCCAGAAGCCCCAGGCATGGCCTTCCTCGGCGCCCATCACCCGGCCGGTGTAAAGCAGCTCGGCCGCCCGGCCCTGGCCGATGATGCGCGGCAGCATGGCGCAGGCGCCCATGTCGCAGCCGGCCAGCCCGACGCGGGTGAACAGGAAGGCGCATTTCGCCTGCGGCGTCGCCAGCCGCAGGTCCGAGGCCATGGCCAGGATCGCCCCGGCGCCGACGCAGATCCCGTCCACCGCCGCGATCACCGGCTTGCCGCAGCCGATCATCGCCTTGACCAGGTCGCCGGTCATGCGGGTAAAGGCCAGCAGCCCCTTCATGTCCATGCCGACCAGCGGGCCGATGATGTCATGCACATCCCCGCCCGAGCAGAAATTGCCGCCGTTCGGGGCCAGCACCACCACATCCACGTCGCTGGCATGGGCCAGCGCGCGAAAGGTGTCGCGCAGCTCGGCATAGCTGTCGAAGGTCAGCGGATTCTTGCGCTCGGGGCGGTCCAGGCGGATGGTGGCGACGCGGTCCCGCATCTCCCAGATGAAATGCCGCGGCTTCAGCCCGGCCAGTTCGGTCGTTCCGGTCATTTCGCGCCCCCCATGCGTTTCAGGATCTCGGTCAGCAGCTCGATGTCCTCCTCGGTCAGCCCGGCAAAGATGCGGTTCACCTCGGCCTCGTGATCGGCGGCGAAGCCCTCGAAGGCCGCCAGCCCCTCGGGCGTCAGGCTGACGAAGACCGTGCGCCGGTCGGTTTCCGAGGGCACGCGCCGCGCCAGCCCGTCCCTTTCCAGCCGGTCCACCACCGCCGTCGCATTGCCGTTCGAGACCAGCAGCATCCGGCTGAGTTCGCTCATGGTGACGCCCTCGCGCCGGCGATAGAGCGCGGCCATCACGTCGAAGCGCGGCAGCGTCGTGTCATGCCTGACCCTCAGGAATTCGCGCAGCTGCCCCTCGGCCGCGCGGGTGACGCCCAGCAGGCGGATCCACAGCTTCAGCCGGCGCTTGGACAGGGGATCGCTCATGCCTCGCCCCCCGAAATGGCGATGGCCTGGCCGTTGACCCCCTCGGAGCCCGGCCCGCAAAGCCACAGCGCCGCGGCGCTGACCTCCTGCGGCTGGACCAGCCGGCCCTGCGGATTGGTCGCGGTCAGCGCGGCCAGCGCCTGATCCCGGTTCTTGCCGGTCTTGTCCATGATGGTGGCGATGGAACGCGCCGTCATCTCGGTATCCAGGAAACCGGGGCAAAGCGCGTTCACCGTCACCTGCCGCCGCGCCACCTCCAGCGCCAGGCTGCGCACCAGCCCGACCACGCCATGCTTGGCCGCCGCATAGGGCGCGACATAGGCATAGCCGCGAAGGCCCGCGGTCGAGGCCACGGCGATCAGCCGGCCCCAGCCCGGCAGCTGCGCCAGCCCCTCGCGGAAGGTCAGGAAGGTGCCGGTCAGGTTCACCGCCAACATGGCGTTCCATTGCTCCAGCGTGGTGCGGCCCAGGGGGGCGCTGTCCGCTGCCCCGGCGTTGGCGATGACGATGTCGCAGGGGCCGGCCTCGGCGAAGATCGCCTTGACGCCGGCCTCGTCGGTCACGTCGGCCACCAATGCGCGGGCGCCGGTCTGTTCGGCCACGGCCTCCAGCGGCGCCTTGCGGCGGCCGCAGATCACCACATCCGCCCCGGCCCCGGCAAAGGCGCGCGCCAGGTCGGCGCCGGTGCCCGTGCCGCCCCCGGTGATCAGCACCCGTTTGCCCGCCATCGCCGTCATGCCCGGATCGCCTCCTGCGCGCGGCTGCGCAGCCGCAGCGCCTGGTCGCGGCCGGCCAGATAGGGCAAGGGCCAGGCGGCGGCCTCGTCCCCGGCCTCGACGGCGGCATGCAGCGTCCAATAGGGATCGGCCAGGTGTGGCCGCGCCAGGCAGACCAGATCGGCGCGGCCGGCCAGCAGGATGCCGTTCACCTGGTCGGCCTCGGTGATGTTGCCGACCGCCATGGTCGCGAGCCCCGCCTCGTTGCGGATGCGGTCGCTGAACGGGGTCTGGAACATCCGGCCATAGACCGGCCGCGCCCCGGTGCTGGTCTGCCCGGCCGAGACGTCGATGATGTCGGCGCCGGCGGCCGCGAACATCCGGGCGATCTCCACCGCCTCCTCGGGCGTCACGCCCTCTTCCCCTACCCAGTCATTGGCCGAGATGCGCACCGACATCGGCTTTTCCGCCGGCCAAGCGCCGCGCATCGCCCGGAACACCTCGAGCGGATAGCGCATGCGGTTTTCCAGGCTGCCGCCGTATTCGTCCTCGCGCCGGTTCGACAGCGGCGAGATGAAGCTGGAAATCAGGTAGCCATGCGCCGCGTGCAGCTCGACCATGTCGAAGCCCGCCCGCGCCGCCATCTGGGTCGCGGCGACGAACTGGTCGCGCACCCGGTCCATGTCGGCGCGGTCCATGGCCCTGGGCACCGCGTTGCCCTGTTGCCACGGGATGGCGCTGGCCGAGATCAGCGGCCAGTTGCCCTGGGCCAGCGGCCGGTCGGCATCCTGCCAGCCCAACTGGGTCGAGCCCTTGCGGCCGGAATGGCCGATCTGCATGCAGATCCTGGCCCGCGTCTCGGCATGGGTGAAATCGACGATCCGCTTCCAGGCCGCCTCATGCTCGGGCGCGTAGAGGCCGGGGCAGCCGGGGCTGATCCGCCCCTCGGGCGAAACGCAGGTCATCTCGGTATAGACCAGCCCGGCGCCGCCCTTGGCGCGTTCGGCGTAATGGACGAAATGCCAGTCGGTCGGGCAGCCCTCCACCGCCTTGTATTGCGCCATGGGCGAGACGACGACGCGGTTCTCCAGCACCATGTCGCGCAGGCGGAAGGGCGCGAACATCGGCCGGCGGCCCTTGCGCCCGCCGGCGCGTTCCTGGAACCAGTCCTCGGCCCGGCCCAGCCATTCGGGGTCGCGCAGGCGCAGGTTCTCGTGGCTGATGCGCTGCGAACGGGTCAGCAGCGAATACGCGAATTGCAGGGGTTCCATATCCAGGTAGCGCTCGACCTGCTCGAACCATTCCAGGCTGTTGCGGGCGGCCGATTGCAGGCGCAGCACCTCGACGCGGCGCTCTTCCTGATAACGTTCGAAGGCGCGCTGCATGGTCGGTTCGGAATGCAGGTATTCGGCCAGGGCGATGGCGCTGTCGAAGGCCAGCCGCGAGCCGGAGCCGATCGAGAAATGCCCGGTCGCCGCCGCATCGCCCATCAGCACGACATTCTCATGATACCAGCGCTCGCAGATGACCCGCGGGAACTGGATCCAGACCGCCGAGCCGCGCAGATGCGCGGCGTTCGACATCAGGTCATGGCCGCCCAGGTGGCGGGCAAAAATGCGGCGGCAGGTCTCGACCGCTTCCTCCTTGGACATGTCGGCAAAGCCCAGCTTTTCCCAGGTCTCGGGCAGGGTCTCGACGATGAAGGTCGCGGTGTCGCCGTCGAACTGGTAGACATGCGCCCAGACCCAGCCATGCTCGGTCCGCTCGAAGATGAAGGTAAAGGCGTCGTCGAATTTCTGATGCGTGCCCAGCCAGATGAACTTGCAGCGGCGGGTGTCGATGTCGGGCTGGAACACCTGCGCATATTCGGCGCGCACCAGCGAATTGATGCCGTCGCAGCCCACCACCAGGTCATAGTCCTTGCGGTATTCCTCGGCCGACTGGAACACGGTCTCGAAACGCAGCTCGACCCCCAGCTCGCGCGCGCGGGCTTGCAGCAGGACCAGCATCTGCTTGCGCCCGATGCCCGCGAAGCCGTGCCCGCCCGAGACGGTGCGCACCCCGTCATGCACCACGGCGATGTCGTCCCAATAGGCGAAATGGCTGCGGATCGCCTCGGTGCTGGCGGGGTCGTTCTGCTGCATCCGCCCCAGCGCATCGTCCGACAGCACCACGCCCCAGCCGAAAGTGTCGTTGGCCTTGTTGCGCTCCAGCACTGTGATCTGGTGCGAAGGGTCGCGCAGCTTCATCGAGATCGCGAAGTAAAGCCCCGCCGGCCCGCCGCCCATGCACAAGATCTTCATTGCCCGCCTCCCTTGCGCCTTTTCGGCCCGTTGCGTGGACGCTGCCAGCGAATCGGATTCGTTTCAAGTTTAAAATTTCAAGCTTGAAACGATTTTCCCGCGTGGCATGATGGGCCAGGGACAGGGGGCGGAGATTCCGACATGACCACCATCGCCGTGATTGGGCTGGGGACCATGGGGCTGGGCATCGCCCAGACCTATGCCGCCGCGGGCCTTGCCGTGCTGGCGACCGATGCCGTGCCGAAGGCGCGCGAGACGGCGCTGGACCGGCTGCGCGCCAGCCTTGCGCCGCGGGTGCGGTCGGGCAAGCTGGCGCAGGCCGACCTGGAGCCGCTGCTGTCGCGCATCGCCGTGGTCGACGGCCCCGAGGCGATGGGCCGCGCCGATCTGGCCATAGAGGCGGTGGTCGAGCGCATCGAGGTCAAGCGCGCCCTGTTCGCGGCGCTTGAGGCGGTGCTGCCCCCCGATGCGGTGCTGGCCAGCAATACCTCGTCGCTGTCGGTGGGCGCCATGGCCGAGGGGCTGGTCCGGCCCGAGCGCCTGCTGGGCCTGCATTTCTTCAACCCGGCGCCGGTGATGAAGCTGGTGGAACTGGTGGCGCATCCCGGCACAGGCGCGGCGGCGCTGGAACGCGCGCGCCGGCTGACCGAGGCGGCGGGCAAGACCGTGATCCCATGCCCCGACCGGCCCGGCTTCATCGTCAACCGCTGCGCGCGGCCGTTCTATGGCGAGGCGCTGGCGCTGCTGGAGGAAGGCCGTGGCGCCGGGGAAATCGACGCGGCGATGCTGGCGGCGGGCTACGCCCTGGGCCCCTTCGGGCTGATCGACCTGGTCGGCGCCGACATCAACCTGGCCGCGACCGAAAGCCTGGCGGCGGCGATGCAGGGCCATCCGCGCTATCACGTCTTCGAGGCGCTGCGCCGGCAGGTCGCCTCGGGCGATCTGGGGCGCAAGACCGGGCGGGGCTTCCTTTACCCGGAAAAGCCCGATCCCGCCCCCGACGATGCCATCGCCCTGCGCATCGAGGCCACGCTGGTCAACGAGGCCGGCTGGCTCCTGGCCGAGGGCGGCACCACGCCCGACGGCATCGACACGGCGCTGCGGCTGGGCCTGAACTTCCCGCGCGGGCCGTTCCAGATCCTGGCCGCGCGGGGGCGCGAGCAGGTGCTGGACCGGCTGGACCGGCTGGCCGCCCAAGCGCCGGTCCATCTGCGCGGCCGTTACCGGCCCGCCCCCATGCTGGCGCGCTGACCTTAGCAGGCCGCTGAAAAAGGTTTTGAGAGGGCGGCGCAGCGGAAATCGTTCTGGATCCAGCTGATATCGGCCCGAAATGGGGTGTTTTCGGCAAATTTGAGGCGGATTTCCCGGTTCCCCGCCCGCGCTGTCCTGTCGCAAGGACTTTTTCAGCAGCCTGTCAGGCCCCTACGAAACGGGCCGAGACCTCGGCCCCGCCGGCGCGGGCGCACGCGATCCGGGCGCCGTCCAGCGGCAGGGGGCCGATCCGCGCGCCGGTGATGACGACATCGCCGCGGCAGAGCGGCAGATCCTGCGCCGCCGCGTGGCCAGCCAGCCAGGCCAGGAAATCCACCGCCTCGGCCAGGCTCGCCACGGCCTCCGGGGCCGCGACCCGGCGCCCGTCCAGCCAGAGTTCGATCCCCAGCGGGCCGGTCATGCCGTCGCGCCAGCCGGGCAGCACATCGCCCAGCACGATCCCGGCCGAGCCGAAACCGTCGGCCATCAGCTCCAGCGGCTGCGCCGCCTTGCGGTCGGCAAGGCGCGGCGCGACCAGTTCGAAGGCCAGCCGGACCTCGGCAATGGCAGCCGCCGCCGCGGCAGGGCCGGCGCCCGCCGACAGGTCGGCGCCAAGGACCAAGGCGGTCTCGACCTCGATACAGGCATCGGCGGGCAAGGGCAGGCAGGCGCCCGTTCGCACGGTTCCCTGCCCCGGCAGCGCGCCGGCATGGCGATCGCGCCCGGCCAGCAGCGCCATCTTCCAGGCACCGCCGCCAAGGGCGCGGATCACCGCCCTTTGCACGGCATAGGCCGCGGCGGTATCGGGCGGCGGCGGGGTCAGGCCCGGCAGGCGCGGCGCGCCGCGGTGGACCGCCAGCAGGGCGCGGGCGGCGGCCTCGGGATGGAAAGCGGCGCTCATGTCGCCACCCTCAGGCCCAGATCGGGCATGGCGCTGCGCGGAATGACCGCGCCGGGATGGGCGACGACGACCGCGGCCAGGCGGGCGGCAATGGCCACGGCCGCGGCCGGGGGCAGGCCGGCGTCGCAGGCGGCCAGCCAGCCGGCGTTGAAGCTGTCGCCGGCGCCGGTGGTATCGACCGCCGCAACCATGGGGGGCAGCGGGTGGGACTCGATCCGGTCCTGGCCGGGCGGGCGGCGCAGCACCTCGCCGCCGCCGGTGGTCAGAACGATCTCGGCCCCGCCCAGCCCGGCCAGGGCCGCCATCGCCCCGGCCGGGTCCGGGATGCCGAAGCAGGAGGCCAGGTCGTCCAGCGAGGGCAGGACCAGCGTCGCCAGGGCGGCCGCGCGGCCGATCACCGCGCGCGCCGTGGCGGCATCGGGCCAAAGCGCGGGGCGGTAATTCGTGTCCAGCACGATCCGCCCCCCCGCCGCCTGCCGCCGTTCCAGCGCGGCCAGCAGCCGCTCGCGGCTTTCGGGCAGAAGGATCGCCAGCGTGACGCCGGACAGAAGCACCGTCCCCGCCTCGGCCACGGCACGCAGCGCGGCATCGCCATTGTCGAACATGCGCCGCGCCGGCGCCTGGTCGCGCCAGTAAAGAAAGCTGCGCTCGCCCCGCGCATCGGTCGAGATGAAGCTCAGTCCGGGCCGGCCGCCCGGCTCGGGGCCGCACAGATCGGCAATGCCCTCTTCGGCCAGCACCTCGCGCAGCCAGGCGCTCATCGCGTCGTCGCCCAGCCGCGACAGGTAGCCGACCGAGCCGGCGGGCAAGAGCCGCGCCAGATAGACGGCGCTGTTCAGCGTGTCGCCGCCCGCGCGCCGGTCGAAGGTCGAGGGCGCATCGCGGCGGGCGGTGAACTCGACCAGCGGCTCACCGATGCAAAGGTAGCGCATCCTGGACCTCGTAGGGGGTGGGCAGCGGCCGGCCGGCGAAATGGGCGGCGATATTGTCCAGCACCAGCTGCGCCATCGCGCGCCGCGCCTCGGCCGTGGCCGAGCCGATATGCGGGGTCAGCACGCAATTGGGCGCATCGAGCAGCGCCTGCGGCACGTTCGGCTCGTCGTCGAAGACGTCGAGCCCGGCCCCGGCGATGGTGCCCGCATCAAGCGCCTGCGCCAGCGCCCCGGCATCGACCACCGGGCCGCGGGCGACATTGACCAGGATGCCGTCGGGGCCAAGCGCCGCCAGCACCCCGGCATCGACCAGGCCGCGCGTATCCTCGCCCCCGGCGGCAGTGACGAAAAGCAGGTCGCAATCCCGCGCCAGCGCCAGCGCATCGGGGCGAAAGCCGTCCGGCGCGCCGGGCTTTTCGCGGCGGGCGGTATAGAGCACGTCCATCCCCATGCCGCGCAGCAGCTCGGCCAGCCGGCGCCCGATGCGACCATAGCCGAGGATGCCGGCGCGGCGCTCGAGCACCGAGCAGCCGAGGCCCAGCTTGCCGCCCGAGGACCACTGGCCGGCACGGACGAAGCGGTCGCCCTCGGCGATGCGGCGGCCGGCGGCCAGCGCCAGGCCAAGCGCCATCTCGGCCACCGCCATCGACAGCACGTCGGGGGTGGTGGTGACGGCGATGCCGCGATGCCGCGCCTGGGCCAGGTCGACGGCATCGACGCCGACGCCGTTCACCGCGACCAGCCGCAGCGCCGGCAGCCGCGCCATCTGCGCCGCCGTGATCCCGACATTGCCGGCGGTCAGCACCACCTCGACATCCGCGGCGGCGCCGATGTCGCGGACCACCTCGTAGTCGGCGGCAAGGCGGTCGGCCATGTCCTGCGGCTTCAGCTCGGCCAGGGCCAGGATGCGGGGGCGGGGGCGGGGGCGGGTCATGCGATCTGGCCCAGGAAGTTCTGCAACCGCTCGTTCTTTGGGTTGCCGAAGAATTCCGCGGGAGCGTTCTCTTCGACGATCACGCCCTTGTCCATGAAGATCACCCGGTCGGCCACGGCGCGGGCGAACTCCATCTCATGGGTGACGCAAAGCATGGTCATCCCCTCGCGCGCGAGGTCGATCATGGTGTCCAGCACCTCCTTGACCATCTCGGGGTCGAGCGCCGAGGTCGGTTCGTCGAACAGCATGATTCGCGGCTTCATGCACAGCGCGCGGGCGATGGCGACGCGCTGCTGCTGGCCGCCGGACAGCTGCGCCGGATACTTGTCGGCCTGTTCGGGGATACGCACCCGCTCCAGGTATTTGCGCGCCGTCGCCTCGGCCTCGGCGCGCGGGATCTTGCGGGTCTTCATCGGCGCCAGGACGCAGTTCTCCAGCACGGTCATGTGCGGGAACAGGTTGAAGGACTGGAAGACCATGCCGACATCCTGCCGCACCCTGGCGACATTGTCGCCGCCGGCGGTCAGTTCCACCCCGTCGACGACGATCGTGCCGGATTCGATGGGCTCGAGCTGGTTGATGGTGCGGATCAGCGTCGACTTGCCCGAACCCGAGGGCCCGCAGATGACGATGCGCTCGCCCCGCGACACGGTCAGGTCGATGTCGACCAGGGCGTGATAGGCACCATAATACTTGTTCACGGCGCGCATGATGATGGCATGTTCGGTCATGTGGCTTTCCCCTGGGATGGCACGCGGCCGGGGCACGGCCGCGCGGCGCGCGTCACTGGGCGTTCCTGACGAAATCGGGCAGCGGCTCGCCCAGCCATTTCTGATGGATCTGGTCCAGCGTGCCGTCGGTTTTCGCCTGGTCCACGAAGGCGTTGATCTGCTCCAGCAGCGCATCCGACCCCGGCGCGACGGCAATGCCCTGCACCTGGCTCGACAGGTCGAACTTCTTGTCGAAACGGTCGCCGGCGACGCCCGCGACCTGCGAGAAGACCACGTTCGACAGCCCGATCAGCCTGACCTGGCCCGACATCAGCGCCTGCACCGCACTGGCGTCGTCGTCGAAGCGGCGGATGTCGGTGCCCTGCGGCGCGACCGCGGTGACGCCGGTGTCCTGGGTCGAGGCGCGGGCGACGGCAAGGGACTGGCCGGCCAGCCCCGCGGCATCGGCCACCTCGAGCCCGCTGTCGCCATAGACGGCGATGCTGATCCCGGCATAGGGTTTCGAGAAATCGACCTTCTCCGCCCGCTCGGCGGTGATGCCCAGCGAGGCGACCAGCACGTCCACCTGCCCCGAAAGCAGATAGGGGATGCGGTTCGGCCCGGTCACCGGCACGATCTGTGCCTGCACGCCCAGGAATTCGCCAAGCGCCTTGGCCACGTCGGCGTCATAGCCGTCGGGCTTGCCCGAGGCGTCCTGGATGCCGAAGGGCGGGAAATCGACCAGCATGCCCACCCGGACGGTGCCGGCATTCTTGATCGCGTCAAGGTCGGCCGCGCTTGCGGGCAGCGCGAGCCCCATGGCCAGCGCGCCGGCGGCCAGGGCGGTAAAGATGCGACGGTTCAGTTTCATGGTTTCCTCCTCCGTGAAATCGTCTGCGCGGGGCTTTAGCGGGTGATCGCCAGCCGCATGCGCGCCTCCATGTGCCGGGCCAGAAGCGACAGCGGCCAGCACAGGACGAAATAGAGCGCGGCCACCGTGCCAAAGACCAGGAACGGCTTGAAGGTCGCGTTGTTGATGATCTGCCCGGCGCGGGTCAGCTCGGTAAAGCCGATGATCGAGGCCAGCGAGGTGCCCTTGATCAGCTGCACCAGGAAGCCCACGGTCGGCGCGGTCGCCAGCCGCATCGCCTGCGGCAGCACGACATGGCGCATCCGGTCCCGGTAGGACAGCGACAGCGCCACCGCCGCCTCGGTCTGGCCCGGCGGCACCGCCTCGATCGCGCCGCGCCAGATCTCGCCCAGGTAGGCGCTGGCATGCAGCGTCAGCGCGACGGCCGCGGCCAGCAGCGGGTCGATGGGCAGGCCAAGGACGGCAAGGCCGAAATAGACCAGGAACAGCTGCATCAGCAGCGGCGTGCCCTGGAACACCTGGATGAAGCCCGCCGCGATCCGGCGCCGCAGCCGGCCCTGGGCGGTCCGCGCCAGCGCGACGGCCAGCCCGCCGATGGCGCCGCCAAGGAAGGCGATGACGGACAGGATCAGCGTCCAGCGGACGGCCGAGACGATGAACAGGATGTCGGCAGAGGAAAATTCGCGGATCATCTCAGCGGCTCGCAGGATAGGTGAAGAAGGCGCGGCGGATGGCGGCGAACAGGGTCGAGAACCCCAGCGCCAGCACGAAATACAGGATCGTCAGCACCAGGTAGATCTCGAAGCTGGCGAAGGTGCGGGCGTTCAGGTCCGCCCCCGCCGAGGCAAGGTCGTTGGCCGAGATGACCGAGACCACGCTGGAGGTCAGCATCAGGTAGATGAACTGGCTGGTCAGCGACGGGTAGATGTTGCGCAGCGCCGGGACCATGACGACATAGCGAAAGATCTGGGCGGGGCTCAGGCCCAGCGCCCGCCCGGCCTCGATCTGGCCGCGGGGGATCGATTCGATGCCGGCACGGATGATCTCGGTGCCGTAGGCGCCGACATTGACCACCAGCGCCACCAGCGCGGCGGTGTTCGGCGACAGGCTGATGCCGGCGGCGGGCAGGCCGAAGAAGATGAAGAAGATCTGCACCAGGAACGGCGTGTTGCGGATCACCTCGACATAGACATCGACCAGCCAGCGCAGGGGCCGGATGCCCGAGGTCTTGGCCACCGCGCCCAGGACCGAGACGACCAGCCCCAGCACCATGGCCATCAGCGACAGCCGCACCGTCAGCCAGGCGCCGTAAAGCAGCAGGTCGAGATTGCCGAAAACCGGCTGGAAGTTGAACTGATACATCTGCCCTCCCCTGCTGATGCGTCGATTCCTGCGATTTAGAACGATCTAAATCGGATGAATGCAAAAGTCAACCCGCCTCGGGCCCGCTGCTGTCCCGGATCACCAGCCGCGGCGCCAGGATCGCGCGCTCGGGCGGCGCATCGGGGTCGGCCAGCCGCCGGGCCAGCAGGCGCGCGGCGGCGACGCCGATGCCGGCGGGGTCCATGGCGACGCTGGTCAGCGGCGGATAGGTCAGCTCGGCCAGCGGCAGATCGTCCAGGCCGACCACGCCCAGGTCGCGCCCCGGTTCCAGCCCGGCGCGGCGCAGGCCCAGCATCAGCCCGGCGGCAAGGACGTCGTTGAAGCACAGCACCGCCTCGGGCCGGCTTTGCAATGCCAGCACCTCGGCGGCCGAGCGCGCGGCGCCCTCCCAGGTCAGGTCGGCCTCGACGATGCCGGCATCCTCGGCGCCGGTCTCGGCCAGGGCGCGGGCAAAGCCGGCCAGCCGCTCCTCGCGCGCCGAGGTGCGAGCGCCGACCGACAGGAAGGCGATGCGGCGGCGGCCCAGCCGCACCAGGTGCTGCACGGCCAGCCGCACGCCCTCGATATAGTCGGCGCCGGCGTAGTCGGTGGCCCCGCGGTCGATCTCGCGCAGCGACTGCACCATGGGCAGGCCCCAGCGGCGCATGCGCGCCGGCAGGTCGGGCGGCGTCCCCGCCGCCGGGCACAGGATCACGCCGTCGACGCCATGGCCGCGAAAGCGTTGCAGGATGTCGTCCTGGCGCCGCGGATCGTCCTGGCTGTTGGCCAGAAGCACGACCCGGTCGTCCTCGCCCATCACCCGCTCGACGCCGGCCAGGAACTCGGTGAAGAACGAGTTCACCAGGTTCGGCACGATCACCCCCACGGTGCGGCTGCTGTTGTTGCGCAGCCGTGCGGCGCCGATGTCGCGGACATAGTCCAGCTCGGCCATGACCTGCTCGACCTTCTCGCGGGTATGGTCGGCGACCAGGGGCGATTTGCGCACCACCAGCGACACGGTGGCCCGCGATACCCCGGCCATTCGCGCGACCTCGTCCAGCGTGACCCGTTTGCGCTGCATGGCGATCCCCCCTTCATGACGTCCCCTCATGGCTTTCGTGCCGGCGGGCGGGATGTCAAGCCCGCAGCGGATCGTCCCTTGTCGCGGGCCTTGCCCCAGGCCCGGCCGGCGCAGGGGATGGCCTCGCAAGATCGGGCGCTCGGCAAGCTGGTCCTGCCGGAAGCGCCGCTCGCATCGCCGAATGTCTGGACAGTTCCGCAAGGATCGGCGCGCCGAGCACCCCGCCCGCAGCTGCGCCCCGGATAAGGCCGGCTCCACCTGCCAGGCACTGATCCCGCCGGGCCAGTCACCAGCTGCATTCCCTCCTGAACCGACGTCACGCCAGACCCATCCCTGCGCGGCGCAGGCATCTGCATGTCTTCCCGAAGGATTTTCCCATGACTGGGCCTCTTGCCGCCCTGCTGGGCTCAGCCGCCGCCCGTGCCCTGCCCGCCAGCCTCGCACCAACTGCCGCTCATGCCGTTCGCACGGCCAGAAGCCCAGGATGCGATCTTTTTAGGAAGCTCGCTTTTTGCCGCAGGGTGCCGCGAAGCGCGCGCCAGATCGCGGGTCGCCGGACCCGGTTCGGGCGGACGGCCAGGATCGGGAGCCGCATCGTCTTCGCCATGGCCGATCATTGTGCCGGTCGCCGCAGAGGTCGCCTCGCCATCGGCAGAAGGGCCCGCTCTGTGGCCATACCCATTGCCAGGCCCAGGGTCAGCCGCAACGTCTCGCTTCCCTACCCTTGCGAAGCCCGGACGGAGACCAGCGTCCTGCTCAGAGGGCTGGCCGAGACCGGCAAGGGATAAGCAAGCGGGCAGCGGGGGAAATCCGGTCGCCACATGGCGGACGGATGATCTAGCATGAAGGGGGCGAGAACGGCTTCAGCAGCTCGCCGCGCTGTTTTCTATTTACTAGTATGCAAGTATGCAATACATCCAGGCGAGGGAGAAGAATCATGTCCATGCAGCCGAATATCGACTTCACGCTTTCGACCGCGCCGCAGGTCTATGACTGGCTGCGCGACGCGATCCTGCGCGGCGAACTGCCGCCCGGCACGCGGCTGAGCGAGACCGAGATCGCCAACCAGGTCGGCGTCAGCCGCCAGCCGGTGCGCGAGGCCTTCATCCGCCTGACCGCGGACGGGCTGGCCGAGGTCCGGCCCCAGCGCGGCACCTATATCCGCCGCATCTCGGTCTCGGCGGTGCTGTCGGCGCGGCTGATCCGCGAGGCCGTCGAAAGCGACCTGATCCGCATGCTGGCCGAACAGGCCGACGACAGGCTGCTCGCCCGCCTTGACCAGGAGATCGAGGAGCAGAGCGTCGCCGTCGCCCGCAACGATGCCGAAACCTTCGTGCGGCTGGACGACCGCTTCCACCGCCTGCTGGCCGTGGCCGCCGGGCAAGAGGCGGTCTGGGAGGTGCTGGAAGGGCTGAAATCGCAGATGAACCGCCTGCGCCACATCACCGCACGCACCTTCGACATCCAGAAGCTGATCGGCCAGCACGCCGAGATCGTGGAGGGCCTGCGCAACCACGACCCCGGCCTGGCCGAAGCGGCCATGCGCCGCCACCTGCGCGAATTGCTCAACGACCTGCCCGAGATCTCGCGCGCGCGCCCCGAACTTTTCATACCCTGACCCCGCATCATCCCGGAGGAGAACGATGATCACCCTGAACCGCCGCCGCTTCGCGGCGCTGGCCGTGGCATGCCTGACCGCCGCTTCCGCCATGGGCGCCTCGGCCGCCGAACTGACGCTGAAGCTCGGCCATCTCGCGAACGAGCAGAACTCGTGGCACAAGGCATCGCTGAAATTCGCCGAAGAGCTTGACCGCCTGACCGAGGGGCGCATCGCCGTCGAGGTCTTTCCGAACGACTCGCTGGGCCGCGAGATGGACCTCATCAACGGCATGCAGCTGGGCACGGTCGAGATGACCATTACCGGCGAAAGCCTGCAGAACTGGGCGCCCATGGCCGCGCTGCTGGCCATTCCCTATGCCTATCAGTCGCTTGAGCACATGGACGAGGTCGCCGGCGGCGAGATCGGCAAGCAGATCGAGGCGCAGGTCATCGAGCGCGCGCAGGTCCGGCCCATCGCCTATTTCGCCCGCGGCCCGCGCAACCTGACCGCGAACCACCCCATCACCTCCCCGGCCGAGCTGAACCGGATGCGGCTGCGCGTGCCCAACGTGCCGCTGTTCGTCGACACCTGGACCGCGCTTGGCGCCCAGCCGACGCCGATGGCTTTCTCGGAGGTCTTCACCTCGCTGCAGAACGGCACCATCGGCGGGCAGGAAAACCCGCTGGCGCTGATCCAGGCCGCCTCGCTGAACGAGGTGCAGAGCCATGTGAACCAGACCGAACACGTGCGCAGCTGGATCTACCTGACCATCGCCGAGCAGGTCTGGCAGCGCCTGTCCCAGGAGGACCAGGCCCATGTGCTGGAGGCCGCCCGCATCGCCCAGGAATTCGAGCGCGAGCAGTTCCTGCAAGACGAGGACGCCATCCGCGCCGACCTGGAGGCCAAGGGCATGACCTTCGTCGAGGTCGACCAGAAAGCCTTTGCCGACGGCTCGCGCGATGCGGTGATCAAAAGCGTCGACGACAGCATCCGCCCCGTCGTCGAGGACCTGTTCAACCATTGACCGGCAACGGGACGGAGCCGGCGCAAACACCCGCGCCGGCACTTTCCCCCAAGGGTTTGGAACCATGAAAAACCTGGCACTCTTGCAACGCGGCGTCGCGGCGGCCAGCCGGTTCGCGGTGGGCATCGCCTTCTTCGCGCTGATCGTGGTGGTCACGCTTCAGATCGCCACCCGGACCTTCGGCCTGCCCTCGCCGGTCTGGACCGAGGAACTGTCGCGCTACCTGCTGCTCTACATGACCGCCTTCGGCATCGGCCTGTCGCTGATGACGGGCGAACTGGTGAACGTGGACCTGCTGCAGGAAACCGTCTCGGAAGCCCGCGCCTGGTGGATGCGGCTGATCGCGGCGATCTGCACCGCCGCGCTTGGCGGGGTGATGATCTGGCCGGCCTGGAAATTCACCACCATCGGCGCCTTCCAGCGCTCGCCCAGCCTGCGCTGGCCGATGGACATCATCCACGCCTCGGTGCTGGTGCTGTCCGTCCTGCTGTTCCTGTTCGCGCTGCTGCGGGTGGTCGGCATGATCGCCGGCACCGACGACGGGCGCCCCCATCTTGCCGAGGAAGCCTGAGCCCATGGATCTTTTCCTGCTTCTGACCACCTTCTTCGTGACCCTGGCGCTTGGCGTGCCGGTCGCGGTCTGCCTGGGGCTTGCCTCGCTCGCCTATATCCTGACGGCGGGCCTGCCGGTCGTCATCATCCCGCAGCGCATGTATGCGGGCATGGACGTCTTTGTCCTGCTGTGCATCCCCGGCTTCATCCTGGCCGGGAACCTGATGAACTTCGGCGGCATCACCGAGCGCATCATCCGCCTGGCCAATGCCATGGTGGGCTGGATGCGCGGCGGGCTGGCCATGGCCAACGTCGCGGATTCGATGATGTTCGGCGGCGTCTCGGGCACGGCCGTCGCCGATGTCGCGGCGACCGGCGGCGTCATGATCCCCGGCATGAAGAAATCCGGCTATCCCGGCGATTTCGCCGCCGCCATCACCGCCGCCTCGGCCACGGTGGGGCCGATGCTGCCGCCCAGCGTGCCGATGATCATCGTCGGCGCCCTGTCGGGCATCTCGGTCGGCCAGCTGTTCCTGGCCGGCGCGGTTCCGGGCGTGCTGATGGGCATCGGCATGGCGATCACCTGCTACATCCTCGCCGTGCGCCGCAACTATCCGCGCCAGCAATGGCAGGGCTTCGGCGAACTGATCGCGGCCTTCCTCGCCGCCTTCTGGGCGCTGGCCATGACCGGGCTGATCATCGGCGGCCTGCTGACCGGCATCGCCACGCCGACCGAGACCGCCATCGTCGCCTGCCTTTACGCCTTCGTGATCGGCACCTTCGTCTATCGCGAGCTGCCGATCCGCGCGGTGCCGCGCATCATCGTCAACAGCGCGATCTCCTCGGCCGGCATCCTGGCGCTGGTGGGCTTCGCCAATGTCTTCGGCTCGATCCTGGCGTCCGAGCGCATCCCGCAGATGCTGGTCAGCAGCGTGCTGGCGATCACCGACAACCCGATCCTGGTGATCCTGCTGATCAACGTGCTGCTGCTGACGATCGGCATGTTCATGGAGACCATCGCCGCGCTCATCATCCTGTTCGTGCCGCTGCTTGGCCTGGCGACCAGCGTCGGCATCGAGCCGCTGCATTTCGCCACCTTCGCGGTCTTGAACCTGATGATCGGCCTGACCACGCCGCCGGTGGGCGTCTGCCTGTTCGTCGCCTGCAACATCGCCCGCGAGCCGCTGGCCAAGGTCATCAGCGCGGTCATCCCCTTCCTGATCTCGAACATCATCGTGCTGCTGCTGGTGTCCTACTACCCGCCCTTCGCCACCTGGCTGCCGACGACGCTGATGGGGAACTGACATGACACAGGAGATCGCCTGCCGCCTGCATGCGGCCCATGACCTGCGGATCGAGCCCCTGGCCGAGCCGCAGCCCGCCGAGGGCGCCGCCCTGGTCCGCGTGCTGCGCGGCGGCATCTGCGGCTCGGACCTGCATTACTACCATGACGGCGGCTTCGGCCCGGTCCGGGTGCGCCAGCCCATCGTGCTGGGCCACGAGGCCGCCGGCGTGGTCGAGGCCGCGCCCGAGGGGTCCGGCCTGGTGCCGGGGCAGCTGGTGGCGCTGTCGCCCTCGCGCCCCTGCGGCGAATGCGACTATTGCCGCGCGGGGGCCGAGCGGCATTGCCTGGCCATGCGCTTCAGCGGCTCGGCCATGCGGCTGCCGCATGAGGACGGTTTCTTCCGCAACCGGCTGTATCACCCCGTCGGCCAATGCCTGCCGCTGCCCGAGGGGGCGAGTGCCCAGGCCGCGGCCGGGGCCGAGCCGCTGGCCGTCTGCCTGCACGCGCTGAGCATGGCGCCCGACCTGTCCGGCCAGCGGGTGCTGATCACCGGCGCCGGTCCCATCGGCGCGATCTGCACCGCGCTGGCCCGGCTGCGCGGCGCGGCCGAGGTCGTGGTGACGGATGTGCAGGACTTCACCCTGGGGATCGCCGGCCGCATGGGCGCGGACCGGGCGGTGAACGTGGCCGAACAGCCCGACGCCCTGGCCGACCTGGCCGAGGGCAAGGGCCAGGTCGACGTGGTCCTGGAATGCTCGGCCAATCCGCATGCCATCGCGCAGGCCATCGGCCTGGCGCGGCCGCAGGCCACCATGGTCCAGATCGGCGTCGGCGGCACCCTGCCCCTGCCCCTGAACCTGATCGTCGCCAAGGAATTGCGCCTGGTCGGCACCCATCGCTTCGACCGCGAGTTTGCCGAGGCCGTGCGCATGATCGGCGCGGGCCAGATCGACCTGTCGCCCATGGTCACGCAGGTTCTGCCGGCGGCCGAGGCGCAGCGCGCCTTCGACCTGGCCGGCGACCGGGCACAGGCGGTCAAGGTGCAGCTGGATTTCGGGGCCTGAACCCATGCCGGTCATCACCGAGATCGAGGATCTGCGCCGCCTGCACCGGCGGCGCGTCCCGCGCATGTTCTACGACTACGTGGATGTCGGCGCCTGGACGGGCAGCACCTATCGCGCCAACCGCGCCGATTTCGAACGCATCCTGCTGCGCCAGCGCGTCGCCCGCAACATCGAGGCCCGCAACCTTGCCACCACCATGCTGGGCCAGCGGGTCTCGATGCCCCTGGCGCTGGCTCCGGTGGGCCTCTTGGGCATGCAGCACCCGGATGGCGAGATCCACGCCGCCCGCGCCGCGCAGGCCGCCGGCGTGCCCTTCACCCTGTCCACCATGTCCATGTGCTCGCTCGAGGACGTGGCGCAGGCGACCGGCGCGCCGTTCTGGTTCCAGCTCTACACCCTGCGGGACGAGGCGTTCCTGGAGGACATCCTGGAGCGCGCCCGCCGCGCCGGGGTGACGGCGCTGGTGCTGACGCTGGACCTGACCATCCAGGGCCAGCGCCACAAGGATCTGAAGAACCGCATGACCGCGCCGCCGCGGCTGACGCTGCCGAACCTGATCGACATCGCGCTGCATCCCCGCTGGGCGCTGGGGATGCTGGGCACGCGCCGGCGCAGCTTCGGCAATATCGTCGGCCACGCCCGCGGCGTCGAAAGCCTGGGCGACCTGATGGACTGGACCGCGCGCCAGTTCGACCAGCGGCTGGACTGGGCGCGGGTGGAACAGATCATCCGCAAATGGGGCGGGCCGGTGATCCTGAAGGGCATCAACGACCCCGAGGACGCGCGGCGCGCGCGGGACACCGGCTGCGACGCGATCCTGGTCTCGAACCACGGGGGACGGCAGCTCGACGGCGCGCCCTCGACCATCCGCGCCCTGCCGGCGATCCGGCGCGCGGTCGGGCCGGACTTTCCGCTTTATCTCGACAGCGGCATCCAGTCGGGACAGGAGGCGCTGAAGGCCATCGCCCTGGGCGCGAACGCCGTCTTTGTCGGCCGCGCCTTCACCTATGGGCTGGGCGCCATGGGGCAGAAGGGCGTCGAGGCGGCGCTGGCTATCCTGCGCCGCGAAATGGACATCACCATGGCGCTTTGCGGCGTCAACGACATCAAGGATTTCGGTCCCGGCTGCCTGTGGCCGGACGACCGCGGCAATGCCGCCTGAGGAACAAGGAAAACGTGAATGCGACATACCTGGCGCTGGTTCGGCCCCAAGGATCGGGTCTCGATCGACGACATGCTGCAAGCCGGGGTCCAGGGCGTGGTCTCCGCCCTGCACCACGTCCCGACCGGAACGGTCTGGTCCCCCGAGGAAATCGCCCGCCGGCAGGCCGAGTTGGCGGTGATGGCGGACGGCGCGCCCTCGGGCCTGAAATGGGAGGTGGTGGAAAGCCTGCCGGTCAGCGAGGCGATCAAGACCCAGACCGGCGACTGGCGGACGCATGTCGCCAACTGGATCACCTCGATGCGTCACCTGAAGGACGCCGGGATCGAGGTGATCTGCTATAACTTCATGCCGGTTCTGGACTGGACCCGCACCGACCTGGCCTGGCGGAGGCCGAACGGCGCGCGCTGCATGCGCTTCGACTTCACCGATTTCGCCGCCTTCGACATCCATATCCTGCAGCGCAGGGGCGCAGCCGAGGATTTCCCCCAAGAGATCCGCGAGGAAGCCGCCCGCCGCTTTGCCGCGATGGACGATGCCCGCCGCGAAGAGCTGGCCGGCAACGTGGTCTTCGGCCTGCCCGGCGCGGCCGAGCATTTCAGCCTAAACGACGTGCGGGCGCTCTTGGAAAGCTATGCCCCGGTGACGGACGCGGTGCTGCGCCGGCATTTCCACGACTTCCTGGAACAGGTGGTCCCGGTCGCGCAAGAGATCGGCGTGCGGCTCTGCTGCCATCCCGACGACCCGCCCTTTGGCCTGCTGGGCCTGCCGCGCGTCATGTCGACCGAGGCCGATTGCGCCGAGCGCATGGCCGCCGTGGACCTGCCGGCGAACGGCATCACGCTTTGCTCGGGCTCGCTGGGCGCGCGGCCGGACAACGACCTGCCGGGCATGATGGAGCGGCTGGGCGACCGGGTGCATTTCCTGCACCTGCGCAACGTGCGCCGCGACAGCGACGCGATCCGCGGTTCCTTCTTCGAGGACGAGCATCTGGGCGGCCAGACCGACATGGTGGCGCTGGTCGCCGCCGTGCTGCGCGAGGAGGCCAAGCGCCGCGCCGCCGGCCGCGCCGATGCGACAATCCCGATGCGCCCCGACCACGGCCAGGACATCCTGGACGACATCGGCCGCGGCGGCCAGCCCGGCTATCCCGCCATCGGCCGGCTCAAGGGCCTGGCCGAGCTGCGCGGGGTCGAGCTGGCGCTGAGCCACGGGGCGCGGCCATGAGCCCGCGCCTGGCCAGCCTTGCCGACCTGCCGCCCGGCGTCGCGCGGCCGCGCTATGACCGCGCCGCGCATGGCATGGGCATCCTGCATCTGGGGCTGGGCGCCTTCCATCGCGCGCATCAGGCGGTCCATACCGACGACGCGCTGGCGGCCGAGGGCGGCGACTGGCGCATCCTCGGCGCCAACCTGCGCAGCCGCGAGATCCCGGATGCGCTGAACGGGCAGGACGGGCTTTTCACCGTGCTGGAGCGTTCGGAAAGCGACCGGGCGCGGGTGATCGGTGCGCATGGCCCGGCCATCGGCGGCGATGCGGCGGCGATCCTGCGTGCCGCCTGCGATCCCGCGATCCGCATCCTGTCGCTGACCGTCTCGGAAAAGGCCTATGGCATCGACCGCGCGGCCATGGATGCCGATCCGGCCCATCCGGCGGTCGCCGCCGATCTGGCGCAGCCGCAGGCGCCGCAGGGCGTGCTGGGCATCATCCTGGCCGCCCTGGCGGCGCGGCGCGAGGCCGGGGCCGCGCCCTTTGCCGTGCTGAGCTGCGACAACCTGCCCGACAACGGCGCGCTGCTGCGTGCGGGCGTGCTGGGCCTTGCCCGCCGCCGCGACCCCGACCTGGCCGGCTGGATCGCCGATCACGTCGCCTTTCCGGCGACCATGGTGGACCGCATCACCCCGGCCACGACCGCGCGCACCCTGGCCGATGTCGAGGCGCTGACCGGCCATCGCGACCTGGCCGCGGTCGAGACCGAGCCCTTCAGCCAATGGGTGATCGAGGACCACTTCCCGCACGGCCGCCCGGCATGGGAGGCCGGCGGCGCGCTGTTCGTGCGCGACGTCCGCCCGCATGAGGCGATGAAGCTGCGCATGCTGAACGGCAGCCATTCGCTGATCGCCTATGCCGGGCAGATGCTGGAGCTGCCCCATGTCCGCGACGCCATGGCCGACCCGCCGTTGGCGGCTCTGGTCCGGCGCCACATGCAGGCGGCAGGCGCGACCCTGCCGCAGGGCGCCGGGCTCGACCCCGAAGCCTATGCCGCGGCGCTGCTGGCGCGCTTTGCCAACCCCGCCATCGCCCATCAGACCCGGCAGATCGCCATGGACGGCACCGAGAAGCTGCCGCAGCGCTGGTTCGCCCCCGCGGCCGAACTGCTGCAAGCCGGCGGCGACGCCCGCCCCTTTGCCTTCGCCACCGCGGTCTGGCTGGCATGGCTGGCCGGGCAGGAACAGGCGCCGGACGATCCGCGCGGCCCGGTGCTGCTGGATCTGGCCCGCAAGGCGGGCGGGGACGACGAGGCCCTGGCCCGCTCGGTCCTGGGGCTGCCGGGGCTGGCGCCGCCTTCGCTGGTCGGCGATGCCGCCTTCACCGGGACAGTGCGGCAGGCCCTGACGCGTATCCGCCGCGACGGGTTGCGCGCGGCCATGGCGACGGAGTTGGCATCGTGACCGGCAAGTCCATCCTTTCCATCGGCGAGGCCATGGTCGAACTGTCGCCCTCGGGCCAGGACGGGCTGTGGCGGCTGGGCATCGCCGGTGACACGCTGAACACGGCCTGGTATCTGCGCCGTCTGCTGCCGGCCGACTGGCGCGTGGCCTATTGCAGCCGCGTGGGCCTGGGCGAATTCTCGCAGCAGATGGTCGATTTCCTGGCCGCCGAGGGGATCGACGCGACCCATGTGGGCCGCGACCCCGGCCGCGAGATCGCGGTCTATGCCATCTCGCTGAAGGATGGCGAGCGCAGCTTCAGCTATTGGCGCGACACCTCGGCGGCCAAGGGGCTGGCCGACGACCCGGCGGCGCTGGCCTCGGCGCTGGCAGGGGTCGGCATCGCCTATTTCTCGGGCATCACCCTGGGCATCCTGCCCCCGGCCGGCCGTGCCGCATTGATCGGGACGCTGGCAACCGCGCGCGCGGCGGGCACGCAGGTGGTGTTCGACCCGAACCTGCGGCCCCGGCTCTGGCCCGACGCCGCCGCCATGTGCCGCGAGATCGAGGCGGCGGCGGCCGTCGCCGACCTGGTCCTGCCCAGCTTCGACGACGAACGCAGCTTTTTCGGCGATGCCGATCCGCAGGCGACGGTGGCGCGCTATCTGGCGCGCGGGGCCGGGCAGGTCGTGGTCAAGGCGGGCGGCGACGCCATCCGCTATGGCGGGCGCGAAGGCGCGGGGCTGGTCGAGGGCCTGCCGCGCGAGGTGCCGGTGGACACCACCGCCGCCGGGGACAGCTTCAACGCCGGCTATCTGGCCGCGCGGCTGGACGGCGCCGACATCCCCGCCGCCATCCGCCGGGCGCATGACCTCAGCCGCCGGGTGATCCGCCATCGCGGCGCATTGGTGCCCGAGGCGGTCGCACAGGGCTGAGCCCCGGCCGCCCATGGCCCTGCCGCGGCAGGCACCGGGCGGTCTTTTCGCATCCTGCCCGAAGGGCGGATGCCTGCGGGCTCGACTCCGGGCCGAAAATCCTGTATCAATCGTTTGATTGACATTTCGGCGTGATCGGCATGGACCCGCATCCCACCCGCCTTTCCCTGATCGGGGCCGCCATGCAGCAATTCGGCCGCGGCGGGTTCCAGGCTGCCTCGACGCGGGCCATCGCCGCGCAGGCGGGCACCAACATCTCGTCCATCGCCTATCACTTCGGCGGCAAGGACGGGCTGCGCATCGCCTGCGCCGATGCGGTGGCCGAGCGGGTGGCGCAGGTCGCCCGGCCCCTGCCCGGCTTGCAGGACCGGCCGGACCCCCGCCACGCCCGGCTGCTGCTGCGGCGGCTGGTGCGCCGGATCGTCACCTTCATGATCGTCAGCCCCGCGGCCAGCGACGCGGTGGCCTTCGTGCTGCGCGAACTGGCCGAGCCGGAAAGCCCGGTGCTGGACCGGCTTTATACCACGCTGATCGAACCGCGCCACCGCGCGCTCTGCGCGCTCTGGTCCGCCGCGACCGGCGAGCCGGCAGAGGCCGAGGAGGTGAAGCTGGCCGTGTTCTCGCTGATCGGGCAGGCGGTCTATTTCCGCGTGGCCGCGCCCATCGTCCAGCGCCGGATGGGCTGGCGGCATTATGCACGGGCCGAGGCGCGGGCGATCACCCGGCGGATGCTGGCCAACCTGGACCGGATGACCGGGGGCGCGGATGGCTGATTTCATCTGCTCGCTGGCCTTTCTTGCCGCGCTGTTTTCCCATTGCGGCCCGCCGCCGCCCCTGGGCACCGGCTATGCCGAGGGCGAGCATGTGCAGATCGCCCCCGTGGCGACGGCCCGGATCAAGGCGCTGGCCGTGCAGCGCGGCGACCGCGTCGAGGCCGGGCAGGCCGTGGCCATGCTGGAAACCCGCGACGCCGCGCTGGCGCTGGCCGCGGCCGAGGCCGCCCAGGCCCG